>CACZPD010000024.1 GCA_902782955.1 uncultured Erysipelotrichaceae bacterium | reverse complement strand
CCGCCGCCGAGCAGCTTCGGAATAAAGAATGAAGATACTGCGGGGAGGAATACCAGCGTGATGCCGCTGATGACGCCTGACAGTGAGAGCGGCAGGATGACCTTTGTAAATGTCTGCCTGCTGTCAGCGCCGAGATCTCCCGCCGCAACGATCAGATTGGGGTCGATCTTGGATAACGCTGTATAGATCTGCAGGATCATAAACGGCAGGAAGTTATATACCATACCGATATACACCTTCATTTCCGAACTGATCGCCAGATGCCCGAGAATACCTCTCCAGGCATATGTGCGCACAAGCATATTGATCCACATCGGCAATGTGACCAGCAGGACCATAAGAGCCTGGTTTCTCGGACTGGTCTTAGCCATGAAATAGGCTGTCGGGTAACCGACCGCAATGCAGATGACGGTTGTAAAGAATGCCATTTTCAAAGAGCGCCACAGGACACTGGGGAAAATAGAATCCTGGAAAAAGCGCAGAAAGTTATCAATTGTAAACTGCAGTGTAAGAACACTGTTGCCCCTTACAGTAAACGCGTACAGTACGATCATGACCATGGGCACGATGATCATGACCACCATCCATAACAGATACGGATAGATCAGCTTTCCGAAACTTTTCATCTGCTTAACTCATCTTTCTCATGACATGAATATCTTCCGGCTGCCAGTGCAGTCCGATTCTCTGACCTTCCTCGATCTTATCGGTCGTTTCAAGTTTCAGCTCTCTTCCCTGTGTGGAGAATGTCACCGGGTAATCACCTTCCGTGATGTTCTCATCGTCGAAATCATACTTGACATCCCAGATCTCGACACGGGAATTGTCTTCCATATTCCATGCATAAGCGTCTGCCCAGCGTACGAGGTCTGTATCCAGAGCTACTGATTCCTGGATCTCATCCACGGTCCGGTAGAAATCGAATGCCTGAATGCCTTCTTCGTTGGATTCATCTTCAACGACCTTCGGCATTACGACATTGATCTGGATCGTGATCTCGGTTCCTGCGTCTGTCGCAAACGTGCAGGGATAGGAACCAATCTCGTTTTTGACATCATATGTCACTTTGGAAAGCGATACATCCTCTTCGCTTCCTGTCTTCCATGCCTGGGCATTCGCACGGGCAATGACTTCGGAATCGGTCAGGGAATCAACGTCTTCAAGATCCATGTAGAAACTGGAGGCAGAAATCTTTTCATGCGCTTCAGCGTTCTCAATATCATGGTTCTTTGTGACATGCATCGTAACGGTTTTGGAAGTACCGGATGATGTCTCTACGATCACCTCGTAATGAACACCTTTAAACAGTACGGATTTGACTTCCCCGTTCAGCAGGCCCCTGTTTCGTGGAACGATATCGATATCCTCCGGACGGATCACGATATCGACCGGTTCATTTTCCTTAAAGCCGGAATCCACACATGTATAATCCACATCATCGAAACTGACAAGCCTGTCAGCTTTCATGACGCCGTCGATAATATTGGAGTCCCCGATAAAACGGGCACAGTATTCATTGATCGGTTCATTGTAAACTTCCGTCGGGGAACCGATCTGCTCGATTTCGCCGTCTTTCATGATGACGATCTTATCGGACATCGTCAGCGCTTCTTCCTGGTCATGCGTAACAAAAATAAATGTAATGCCGACTTCTTTCTGGATCTCCTTGAGTTCCAGCTGCATTTCCTTACGCAGGTTCTTGTCAAGCGCGCTGAGCGATTCATCCAGCAGGAGGACCTTCGGCTCATTGACAAGCGCCCTCGCAATGGCGACACGCTGCTGCTGACCGCCGGAAAGCTTTGTTACATTACGATGTTCAAACCCCTCCAGACCGACAAGGGAAAGCATACGTCTGACTTTCTGGTCAACGATATCCTTCGGCTGCTTTTTGATATTCAGGCCAAAAGCGATATTGTCATAAACATCCAGATGCGGGAACAGCGCATAGTGCTGGAAAACGGTATTGACGTCGCGCTTGTACGCCGGCACACCGGCAATGTCTTCACCGTCGATGATGACCTTGCCTTCCGTCGGATCCAGGAATCCCGCAATGATTCTGAGCAGCGTCGTTTTCCCGCAGCCGGACGGGCCGAGAAGCGTCACGAATTCATTCTCGTGGATATCCAGAGAAACGCCTTTCAGAACGACCTGTTTGTCGAATGTTTTTGTGATGTTTTTCACCTCGATCAGTTTTTTCATAATTTTCCCCCTAATTGATCAAAAAGCCGGCGGTGTGCTGATCCACAGCACGAAGCATTTCTGCTCGCTGTCATTTTTCAGATAATGTGTTTCGTCTGCCTTCAGATAGAAGACTTCCCCTTTATTTACTGTGTATTCCTTTTCAGCAGTGCGCCTGACAAGCTTGACACTTCCTTCCAGGACATATCCGAATTCTTCACCGTCATGCGGCCGGATCATTTCCGATTCCGCCTGCGGGCTGAGTTCAAGAATGATAGGCTCCATTGCGTTTTTCTGGGCATTCGGAACGATCCAGTGGATGATCCTCCCCTCTTCTTCCGCAATAAATGCATCCTCTTCCGTAAAAATGATCTTTTCTTCCTTCTCATTATTGAAAAATTCCGACATGGTCACACCGAGCGCTTCAGCGATATCCTCAAGCGTCTGCAGCGATGGTGAAGTCAGGTTTCTTTCCAGCTGGGAAAGGAAGCCTTTTGTCAGTTCTGTCCTTGAGGCAAGCTCCTGCAGCGTAAGATCATTCTTGATTCTGAGCTGTCTGATTCTGTTTCCGATATCAAACAAGACGGCACCTCCTTCTGTTTAGCAACATTAAACAATTCTTAATGTTTTACGAAACCACAATAATTATATAAAATCCACAGATGATTGCAACAGATTCTAAACAAAAAGTTTAGAAAAATAAAACCGTTCTGTATTACAGAACGGTTCATTCATTGTTTTCAGCCGTATTTTATTTCATCAGGGAAAGCAGGGACGAAAGAAGTGCTGTTCCGTCATCCTTTGCCGGCTGTGCAGGCTGTGCTGCACCGCCGAACAGGGAGCCGAGCATTCCTGTCATATTGCCTGCTCCGGAGCCTCCGAACAGAGCGGTGATATCATTCATATCAATGCCGTCGCTGAGGTCGAAGCCCTTCTTCTGGTTTGCCTGTGCAGCGGAAGCTGTCGTTGTTGCCAGGGAAAGCGAGCTGAGCAGTGCCGGTGCCATTGCGGAAAGGACCTTGGAAACATCGTTGTCAGAAGAATCCGTCGCCTTGGCAATATCGCCCATGACCTTCGTTGTGTCGCCGCCGAAGATATGGCCGATGATCTTGCTGCCATCTGCGGTATCGGCCGCTTCGATCTGATCCGCTACGGATCTTGTGCTCTTATGCTGCGTCAGTGCGCCGAGCAGCGACTGTGCACCGGAAGCGGATGACGCGTTTTTCGTCATTGCCCGCATGATCAGCGGCAGTGCATAGGAGAGGATCGTGAGGATCTGACGTGTGCTTAAACCTGTTTTTTTGCTTGTGGCATTCAGGGATGACTGATTTGTCATCGTGCCTAACAGCATGCTTAATAAATTATTCATTTCTTTGCCTCCATGTTTATTCTATTTTACATCAGTTTTCACGCTGTGACATATATCATTGTGAAACTGGTTCATCGAGCGCGGCACCGTTGGTTTCGATGATATGCTTCATCCAGCCGTATGATTTTTTCTTCGTTCTCTTCAGTGTGCCGTTTCCTTTATCGTCCATATCAACATAAATGAATCCATATCTTTTTTTCATTTCGCCTGTGGAAAGAGAAACAAGATCGATGGGGCCCCACATGGTATAGCCGATGCAGTCAACGCCGTCTGTGTTGATGGCTTCTGCCATGGCGGACAGATGATCCTGCAAATATTTTATGCGGTAATCATCCGCGACATATCCGTTTTCATCCGGTTCATCGACTGCGCCGAGACCGTTTTCAACGATGAAGATCGGTTTCTGGATACGGTCATAGATCTCGTTCATGCAGTATCTGAGTCCGAGAGGATCGACCGGCCAGCCCCACGGCGTAACTTCCAGATACGGATTCGGGCTGCCGCCGACGGTAAATGAAGGATCTCCTGCCTTTACGGTATTGCTGCGGTAATAGCTGAATGACACAAAATCCAGCTGTCCTTCTTTCAGGAGCTGAAGATCATTCTCTTCCATTTTGATATCGGTGATTCCCCTTCTTGTCCAGAGATCCCGCGAGTAGGACGGATAGTAGCCTCTTGCCATTGTATCGATGAAATAGAAGTTTTCCCTGCGCACCTGCATATGCCGGAACATATCTTCCGGTCTGCAGGTTGCCGGATACAGTTCACTCATCGCATACATCGCGCCGAACTTTGCCTCCGGCATCATCTCATGCCCCATGATCACTGCTTTCGCAGACGCCACGAACATATGATGAACTGCCTGGTAATGCGTCTGCGGAGAAGAATCTCTTGTGCCGCAGGGGCCGAAGCCTCTGACAGCGTTGATCTCATTGAATGTCAGCCAGTAGCGGCACCGCTTCCCGAAATGGGTAAATAATACACGGCAGTATTTTAGATAACAGCCGATCACATGGCGGGAACTCCAGCCGTCATATTTCAAAGCCAGCTCAACAGGAAGCTCATCATGGCAGATCGTGATCAGAGGTTCCATGCCGTACTTCTCCATTTCCGTGATTACGTCATCGTAGAATTTGATCCCTTCTGCATTCGGTGTTTCTTCATCACCGGTCGGAAAGATCCTGCTCCAGCATATGGAAAAACGGAATACGTTAAATCCCATGCCAGCCATCAGGGCGATGTCTTCTTTGTACTGATGATAAAAATCCACTGCTTTATGGCTGGGATAATACTCTTCCTCCAGAAATACAGGCTCCGCTTCCGGCGGGACAGGTTCGGCGAAGAAGAAACTGCTTGCAGGCCTGATGATCGTGCCGTCAGGCATCCGGAATGTATGATGACGGGGATTATCCTTACTCCCATCTGTTTCATAATCATGCGACAGGATGCCTCTTCCGCCTTCACCAAATCCGCCTTCAAACTGAAAATCCGCAGTCGCGCCTCCCCATAAAAAGCCTCCCGGTAATGGTTTCATATACTTTCCCCCTTATACAAAAAAATACATGCATAAAGCATGTATCTGAAGCTTTTACCTAGCCTGTTCGATCAGACTCTGCAGAGCGCCTTTCGGCTGGAAACCGACAGACTGTGCAGCGAGAGCTCCGTTTTTGAACGTGATCAGTGTCGGGATCGACATGATGCCGTACTGCTGGGCGATCTCCGGATTCTGGTCGATATCGACCTTAATGAATTTGACATCCGGATTCTCTGCCGCAAGTGCTTCAACGACCGGCGCAAGCATCTTGCACGGACCGCACCATTCAGCAAAAAAATCCACGAATACTGTGCCGTTATCTTTCAATACTGCATCATACTGTTCTTTATTCTGTATTACATCCATATTTTATACCTCCGTATTTTCGATTATTATTTCACAGTTTTTATCTGTCTCAAAGCGGAATGCTTTTTTTATCCGAGTCTGGCAGCTGCTTCCTTGTCCAGTATCACTGTCACATCTTCGTGATTCTGCAGGATGGAAGCCGGGCAGTCTGTGGAAAGCGGACCTTTGATCATGTTGTAGATCGCATCCGCTTTATTTGCGCCTACCGCGATCAGAAGGATCTTCCTCGCCCGCATAATGGAGGCAAGCCCCATCGTGATCGCTTTTGCCGGGACACGGTCTGTTTTCCCTTCAAAGAACCGTGCATTGTCTTTGATCGTCTGTTCAGCCAGGGCTGTGATATGCGTCACGCTGTCAAAGGATGATCCCGGCTCATTGAAACCGATATGTCCGTCCGATCCGATACCGAGCACCTGAATATCCAGTGTATATTGTTTCAGCAGCTGTTCATACCGGACACATTCCTCTTCTTCGTCATCTGCGTCACCGGCTGGAATATGAATATTCTTTTCCGGTATATCCAGATGATCAAAAAGATTCTCATGCATAAAAGTATAGTAACTCTGATCATGATTTCTGGGCAGCCCGATATATTCATCCAGATTAAATGTAATGCAGTCTTTATAGGATGTGCCTCTGGAATTATGATCGGCGATCATCTTTTTATAAAGACCGATCGGACTGGAACCCGTTGCGAGTCCCAGTACAGGATTTTCCTTTTCGACCACCGCACGCATGATCCTGAACGCTTCACTGCTGGCCTGTTCGTAATTGTCTGTTACTGCGATTGTGAACATAGTATCCCCCCCTGCAACTGGTTCTACCAGACCGTAATCGTGTATTCAGCACTCCAGGTGCCGTTCGCTTCAAGGAAGAGTGTTCCTTCTCTCTCCTCAAACGGTACTTTTACTTCTTCAAAATCTGTATGTGAGAACCATGGCTCAATGCATACAAACGGTGCATTCGGTGACCAGAACGCAAGCCAGCGGTACCCCTTGAAGCCTACCGTAACACCATGGCTGCCGTCTGTCAGAGCGGATTCCGTGCTCTTCGGATCCGCAATAATGATCGTTTCAGCCAGTTTCTCCCTGTTCAGTTCCAGTCTTGTGCCGTTTTCAAGAACTGTCCCGTTCCATGAGAATGTTTCAGGCTGATTAAGTGTAAGATAATAATCTTCAAAAGCCTTTCCGGGTTCCACCGGACAGTTGAATGCCGGATGAAGACCGAAATTGAAAGGCATTACCCTGTCATTTTCATTCCTGATGTCATAGTGCACTGTCAGCGTATTATCTTTCAGCGTATATGTGATGCGCAGGCAGAAATGAAACGGATATTCCGCCAGCGTGCTTTCGCTGTCCTTCAGCTCCATGACGATCTGATCATCTGTATGGGAAACGCATGTGAAATCACTGTTGCGGGTAAAACCGTGATTTCCGGTCTTATACTCTTTTCCGTCAATATGCAGAATCTTATCCCAGGTGCTCCCCACCATCGGGAACAGTGTCGGGTTTCTCCCTTTCCAGAATTTCGGATCGCCCTGCCACATATATTCGAGACCTGTCTCTGCATTGATAAAACTGTGAATCTCTGATGCATGCTCGTCGATCACAACTTTCGCCGCATCATTTTTCATTTCAAAAGAAGCCATGATATTTCCTCCGTTTTTTTCATTATATCATCTGCTATGCCCACTTCGAAAAAAAAGAGAAAGCTGTCAAGCTTTCTCCTCGCTGTCATCAGATATTGACGATTTCGCCTGCCGCGGTGCCTGCAATGCCTGCCGCGTTTGCTTCATCCGTATCGATATGCATTGCCAGTGAATAAGACTCACTGACACGGATAACAGTATCTCCGAATACAGTTGTACGGCCGTCAGTTACAACTTTTACAGCAACGATCTGACCATTTTCAACGCCATATTCTGCAGCGTCTGCCGGTGTCATATGGATATGACGCTTTGCAGCGATGACACCCTTTTCAAGATCGATCTCACCGCAGGGACCGACAAGCTTCAGTCCGCCTGTCGTTCCTTCCAGATCACCGGATTCACGGATCATGGCTTTGACACCAAGCGTTCTGGCATCCGTCAGAGAGAGTTCAACCTGAGTTTCCTTACGCAGCGGTCCAAGAACACGTACACTGCTTGCGCTCTTCGGTCCGACAAGTTTGACTTTTTCGTCAGAAGCGAACTGACCAGGCTGTGAGAGATCTTTGATTGGATGAAGTTCAGAACCTTCTCCGAAGAGAATATCCATATCTTTTCTTGATAAATGAATATGACGGGCAGAAACTTCAACTAAAATCTTTTCCATGATGATTATTTCCTCCATTGTTATACATTTCTATTATACCTGAAATCGGATTTCATAGTACATAGATTGCGGAATCATTGTCCTTCTCCTTCAGCGGGCTGTTCAGGTGCCGGTTCAGTTGATGGTACCGGAGTGGAAGGTGTGGGGGTCGGATCCTGCTGAGGTTCTGGTGTCGGCTCAGCTGCAGGCTCTGCAGTAGGTTCCGCCGGAGCAGGTTCTGCAGTTGCCTGCGGTTTTTGCTCTTCGCTCTGACCGGAAGACGATTCAGAGGAGGATTCTGATTTCTCCTTTTTTCCGGAATCGGAACTCTGATTATTCCTCGCATCAACGTCAGCTTTTCTTTCGTCAGTCGCCTTTGCTTCTGAATAAAAATCTTTCGTGATCACCGGTTCTTGGAACAGTGAAGCAACTTCCCATTCGACGTTGTGGTCCAGTTCAAAATCCGCAAGTCCCAGGTTTCTGTCGATCAGATCCTTGGAAGCCTGGATCGCACTGTTCCATAAACGATATATGTACAGATCCATATCCAGTCCGGCATCATATTTCATTGCGCTGTATCCGGTAATTCTCCATCCCGTGATCATGAAAACATCTGCTACGGATTCCTGGTTGTAATACCGGTCCGTTTTCTTCATGACATATGTAAGGAACTGGGTGATCTGATCAATTGACAGATTTGTCTTGATATTTGATCCGGCCGCGTCAAGCAGATTAAGGAATGTATTGACATCCCTTGTTTCCATAACATCATGCAGGACAGTACGGATAAATTCCTGCTGATGACGCTGACGGGCAAAGTCACCATCAGGGAAATTCTTACGTTCACGCACCCATGCAAGTGCCTGTTCACCGTTGTAGAGCACATTGTCACCCATTGGCATTTCAACTCTGTGAAATCCTTTTTTGTCAGTATATGTCTGGCCGAGGAAATCTGTATGATTGGTTACGCGGATGCCGCCGAGTGCGTCAACAACATCGACGACGCCCTGGAAATTCACTTCAAAATAATAATCAATATCAACACCGGTCAGGTTTTCCACCGTATCAATCAGACAGTCTACGCTTACTGCATGGGACGCGTTGATCTTTGAAGATCCGCCGCCGTAGCAGGTGATCGGAACATATGAATCACGGGCAATGGAAGTCATAGTGGCACGCATACTGATTGGATTGATGGATACGATCATGATCGTATCGGAAAGACCAGAAGAATCACCGATCAGAAGTACGGTGAAGGGTTCTTTGGTGAGATCCTTGTCGGACCCTGACTCATTGGTAATTGTTGTCGTATCCGTAAAGGTTGTCAGAACACTGAGATCATCTGCATAATCACAGAGTGAATCTTCATTCGCAAAAACAGCCTGGTAATTATTACCGAATACCATGGCATCAACGATTTCATTTACCAGAGCAGTGCCCAGCGCTTCATAATCACTGAATTCCGTATAGGTGACATGGATGCCCATTTCCTGAAGTTTGGTTTTTGTCAGCTCGCTGATATGGGTTCCGGCAATAATTCCGACATTCTTTCCTTCGAGATCTTCCACATTCACGATCAGTTCTGAAGATTTGGCATAAATAATAACATTTGCGTTGATATCTTCAACCTTGGTGGTTTCCGTCATCTTTTCAACATTCGTATTAACCTTTGTAAGGGCATATGCGCTGAATCCGCTTCCTCCTATTGCAATGACAAGAAGAATTGTACTGAGGACTCTTGTCCATTTCTTTCGTATGCGGACAGAAAGAAACACCGCAAAGTTGAGAATCAGAATAAATATTAGAATAGCAATAATAATACGTATAAAAAGACCCTTTTTCAGATTGGCAAATTTTGACAGATTCAGCGCAATATAAATAATTGCAAAATTAACAAGTACTGTAAGTTCTGTCCGGATAATATTCAGCAGCGCCGGATTAAGTTTTCTTTTTCTTTGTGTATTCTTTTTAACTGACATAATATCTCTTCCTGTTCCGGTTTTTATTCTGCTTTCTGGATCGCGATGATTTCCATTCTTCCTTCATTTTCTATTACAGTAAAAACACCTTTTGTCATAAAGCCATCGGTATTCATTTCTGTATTGCCGTAAGTCCATTCAGCGGTTACGCGATATCCTGCATATGTATCCGTTACCGTTTCGGTCTGTGCTTCTTCAGTCTGTTCTTCTTCGCCTTCCGTAAGATTTTCTATCTCTTTTTCATATGTGTAGTCATATGTTGCTGGAACTGTCTGGGTGATCTTCACTTCCCTGATCCGGATCAGTGCTTCACGTCCGTACTGTTTCAGGTTTTTATCCAGATCCGCATAGAAGTTCCATCTTGAATAAAGTGCAAAGTTATCTCTTTCCGGAACAAACATATATTCCATCCCGCCTACTTCATAGTTCCCATCTTTGTTAGACCATGTGAAATAATCAGCGACAAAGGATTTTACTACATTTTCAGCAATACTTTTCTTATCTCCGGAATCTACCGCATCCGACAATTCAGTAAAGTATTCCTTTTGCAGATCGGTCGGATTGTTTCCGATCGTATAATATTTGTTCTGATTTCTGTCTTTATCAACAGCCAGGGTTTCTTTTTCACCTTCCCCTTCCTGTGCGCCTGCACTGAGAAAAGCGGAAAGGATGATCATAACCGAGCTGAAAGCAGTCAGGATCATCAATACAAGGATCATCAGATTGTTGATCCTTCTGTTTTGTCTTCTTATCTTCGTTCTTCTGTCCATGTTTATTCTCCGAACTGATCCGGTTTATTTGTCTTTTAGGGGAAACCAGTCTGTTATTCTGTCTCCCGACACAAGAAATGCCCTTGCCGCTCTTTCGGCCAGAGGTGTATCCGATTTTGAATCGGAATAAAATCGGTCTATTACGGTTCCCGGATATAATTCATCCAGTTTTCTGACCTTTTCCTTCCCGTGACAGTTCAGGCCGTAATACCTGCCGGTTTTCGGATCGACAGGGCTGGCTATCACAGTACGGATATGAATTTTATCACAAAAAGACTGAATTAGGAACTGCGGAGAAGCAGAAATAATCATATCATCAGGCTTCTGCATCTGAAGGTACCATTTCTTGATATGATCCAGACGGGAAGCAGTAAATGATTCCACCGCTTCCTGCATATCGTCTACATATACAAACATATGAAACAGGTTTTCCTTGAATGTAAGTTTCGGGACGATCCTCAGTCCGTAAAGGATCCCGTACCACGCTGTCCTGGGAATGCTGCGGAGCGTACGCGGGTAATGCCTGTAGCAGTACCGCACAAATCCGAATGTGGAATCACCCCGGTATATAGTGTTGTCAAAATCAAATACATTCATTGTTCCATCTCCACTACCACTTCGGAATCCTGAAGAAGATCTGTATACAGCCCGAACGGCTTCCGCATAAATGAACCGATATGTCCCGCAAGCGCAACGAATACGAGAGAGATCTCAAGCACCCACTGCAGAAGCGTTTTCCATTCAAAAACATGGTACAGCGCAACAAAGATAGCGATGTCTGTGAAAGGATTGAACAGGATCTCAAACCCTCCGGCATATGTTACAGTCCCGGTCGTCTTCGCGATGATGCCCATGCACAGAGGATTCAGGAAGAATACCGCCATTAACAGGTACAGGTAGCGTACCATCCTGTTTTCCCTGTCTTTTGCCATTGTAAGAAGCAGGATAAAACCTAACCAGCGGATCACATCCAGGATCATGTCCAGCGCGGAACTGTGCAGGAACAGATAAATCTTGGCCGGTTTGATATTAAAGAATTTCAGATACCGGCTGTACGGAATGATCAGTCCGGGAAAAAACAGCTGTAAGAACAAAGTTACGGCAACAGCTGCGGCCGGTATGGCGATCAGGAAGATCTTCGCGTGATGTTCGATCAGGAAATCTTCTGCCCGGACAAGCATGCGGCGCGGCTTCTTCTTATATCTCATAAAGCAGAAAGCGGTATAGGCGGCGATCAGCAGCCATCCCACCCATGCATATCCGTATCCGAACAGACAAGCACAGTAGATCACATGCGGAATGATAAATGTGGTGAAATCAAACAGCGAACGTATCTTCTCCTCATGGAATGTGAAGACTGTTATACAGAGGATAATCTCCAGAGACAGTATGGAGAATGACGGATGACAGAACATACCGGCACCGCTGAAAAACAGCAGAAGATATTTGATCTGTTCGTTTTCTTTTCTGATCCACTGGTAAGCGCAGAACAGCATCATAGCGATAAACACGATGCGCCAGTTGCTGCCGTGAAAAGCGCCGGCGATCTTCCATGAATAAAAATTCAGATAGAACAGCGCGCCGACAACGATGGTGAATTTGAACCACGGGTTCCGCAGCGAAAAACTGTCAATGATATTCATATACAGCATTGCGGAAATACAGTGGATCAGAATGCCCAGTATATATACCGCCATAACAGATTCACCGCTCAGATCCGCCCAGTTGAAGAAAGTTCCCAGCAGCGTATATCCCTGCAGATGGAAAGTCTCCAGGAATATATGCCTGCTGCCAAGCAGACTGTTCATTCTGGCCAGTTCAAAATCGGAATTCGAGATCACATTGATGTCATAATTGGACAGCAGGAACATGAACAGGGCCGCGCTGATCAGAATATAAATGCTTTCCCGGCGGAACAATGATGCCCTGATATCTTTCCTTCGCTTGACCGGGAAATAAAGACATAAGACAAGAACCGCCGCCGTAACAATATTAATGTAAAGAATATTCCAGTGCAGCAGAAGAGCAGGCAGATAGATGAGCTGAAGAAGGCAGAACAAAATTGCCGTGCCGACCGGCGCAGAATACCCTTCTCTTTCAACATGCATAAGATCCAGCGTCCATATTCCGATACCTTCAGTCAGAAGGATCATGAGGATCGCCAGGATCACAGAAATAATCATCTCGCACTCTCCTTTTTAGAAAACTTCTTCACGATCAGATTCATGCACAGAAAATTGATCGGCACTGCAAACGGCAGCGCGATCGCCTTCGCCCACAGTTTTGGCATGTGCAGGATATCGCTGATGATCCAGACCGCAGCGGCGTTGATCGTGATACCGGGCACATAGGAAAGCGGGAATGCAGCTGCTGATTTCCATGACATTTTCTCGTGATAAGTGAATCTCATATTCATTACATAGGAAAAAGCCATTGAAAGTACATCACCCAGTACACTTGCCGCAGATACCTGTACCCCAAGTGTGACAAACAGCATGTAAATCAGCTGTGCAAGAATTGTATTAACAACTCCTATTAAGCCGAAAGACAGGAATCTGCGGTTCATAAACTTTTCTTTTAATAATTCAATCATTCTTTTCATAACGTAAATAATTCTATCAAAAGAAGGTAAAAAAAAGAACTGTTTCGGGTAAAACAGTTCTTTGCCTTTTATTAATACTGCGGCATCGGCGGCATCGGTGCTTCCGGCTTCGGAATTTCTGCGACAGCCGCTTCTGTTGTGATGAACAGACCGGAAATGCTCGCTGCGTTGAGCAGTGCTGTACGGGTAACTTTGGTCGGATCAATGATTCCTGCCTGGAACATATCCATCCATTCACCTGTCCTTGCGTTGAAACCGATGTTCTCATCGGCTGCCATCTGCTTTTCGAGAATTTCATTTCCGTCAAAGCCTGCGTTCTCAGCGATCTGGATGACCGGCTGTTTCAGCGCATCCATTGCAACATTGATGCCGCGCTGTACATCCGTGATATCGGATTTGACAGAGTCCTTAACAGCCTTATATGCCTGGATCAGGGCAAGTCCGCCGCCTGCGACAACACCCTCAGCGACTGCTGCTTTGGTTGCGTTGAGCGCATCTTCGATCCTGAGCTTCTTGTCCTTGAGCTCTGTTTCTGTAGTTGCGCCTACTTTGATCAGGGCAACACCGTTTGTCAGTTTGCCGAGACGTTCCATCAGTTTCTTCTTGTCATAATCGGAAGTTGTATTTTCAATTGCAGCACGGATTTCAGCCGCACGTGCTTCAACATTTTCTTCCCTGCCGCTTCCGTCAATGATCGTGGTCTTGTCTTTTCCGACAACGACTTTCTTAGCGGAACCGAGATCGCTGACGTTCATATCCGCCAGGTTCATGTTCAGATCCTTGGCATAGAAGTTCGCGCCTGTCATGACAGCAATGTCATTCAGCTGTGCTTTCGCGTTGTCACCGAATCCCGGTGCTTTTGTCGCAACAACATTGAATGTGCCGCGGAGCTTGTTGATGATGAGAGTGCTCATTACTTCATTGTCATAATCATCAGCGATGATCAGGAGCGCACGGTTTGCCTTCACGACTTCTTCCAGTACCGGGAGAATATCCTGGATGGTGTTGACTTTCTGGTCTGTTACCATGATGAGCGGATTGTCCAGGGCAACTTCCATCTTGTCATGGTCGCTGACCATATAAGGAGAAACATATCCCTTGTCATACTGCATGCCTTCCGTCATTTCCAGAACGGTCTCAAAACTCTTGGATTCATCAACATTGATGACGCCGTCCTTGCCGACCTTTTCCATCGCTTCAGCGATGATATTGCCGATCTCTTCGTTTCCGGAAGAAACTGTAGCGATGTTTTTGATGTCCTCATTTGTACTGATCTGGTGTGAAGCTTTGAGCAGTTCATCCGCTACCGCATTGGCTGCCTTCTCAATACCTTCCCTCATCAGGACCGGGTTTGCGCCTTTATCTACCGCCTTCAGTCCGGCAGTGATCATTGCCTGTGTCAGCAGTGTGGCAGTTGTTGTACCGTCACCGGCCAGTTCATTTGTATTGTTGGCTGCCTCATATACCAGTTTGGCACCCATGTTTTCAAATTTATCTTCCAGTTCGATCTCTTTTGCGATCGTAACACCGTCATTTGTGATAACCGGGGAACCGTAACTCTTTTCCAGAACGACATTTCTGCCTTTGGGGCCTAAAGTAACTTTTACCGCATCAGCCAGTGTATTGACACCGTCCAGCATCTTCTGACGGGCATCCTTTGCATATCTGAGCTCTTTTGCCATGTTTTTTTCCTCCTGTTTTATTCAATTACCGCAAGGATATCTGCCGCTGAGATCAGCAGGTAATCCTTCTTGTCCAGTGTGATCTCCGTACCGGAGTATTTTTTATAAATGACATTCTGTCCGGCTTCCAGGCCTGTCGGAATCAGCTTGCCGTCTTCCGTTTTGCCCGGACCGACAGCGATAACGATACCCCTGCTCGGTTCGTCTTTCGGTTTATCCGTCAGGATAATGCCGCTTTTTGTCTTTTCTTCTTCTTTGACTTTTTCCAGCACAACATAGTCATGTAATGGTCTTAACATATATGCCTCCTT
>CACZPD010000023.1 GCA_902782955.1 uncultured Erysipelotrichaceae bacterium | reverse complement strand
GAATCCTGTTTGTCTTTTATTTGCATTGTTAGTTCTTCCTGTCACAATCAGCGGAGGAGCATTTTATTATATTTGCAGACAGAGTCGGTGAATCTATTGACTATTGAACAATGCAGATCAGTTGGACGATCTGCAGAAAGAAAATATGTAAAGAGCGAATCTGATGGTTTTTCTAAAAGCAGCAAATTATTATCATTTACGTGGCAGAACGCCACGCTTTTTATGATGAATAAGTATTTTACAAAATCGTTTATACCTGAAGGATGTACTGTAAAGAATGAATACTGATTCACTATTCTTTGATCAATGGATGGCGGTTCAATCGTTACTAAAGATTTGGAAGCCATATCACGATCATATTTTTCAATACTATCCGTTACTTCAGAAAGAAGTTTCAAAGAAAACATATACGTTCTTTTTTTATCCAGCGCGTTCTTATATTTTTTCGGTAATTTTGTATTCAGTTCTCTGGCATCAATAGGTGCATTATCTTCAAGATATATAGCCTGCGGATGAGGCATTAACAATGGAAGAAGAAAATATGGCGGTTGCAGATTTCTTCCTTCGTTTCAGCGAAGAGCTTTCCGAGAAAATAAAAAATCTGGATCAAGCAATCTGCGAGGCAGAACGGAAATCATCATCCCTTCCGATTGATCCGGATGAGGAAGAGAAACAGGATCAGGCAGAAGAAGCTGATTGAAGAAATACAACAGCAGACAAAGAGAGCCGGTAATGAACCGGCTTTTTTCGTTTCTGGATGTACAGGAAGATGTACAAAATCAGAGGAATTTTCTTCCAGATGTACAAAAGATGTACTTTTCTGTAAAATAAGCACAGATCAAAAATCTGCATAATCAAAAAAAGCCAGTATTTTACTGACTTTCTAAAGATGCCGACTACCGGATTCGAACCAGCGACCTACTCATTACGAATGAGTTGCTCTACCAGCTGAGCTAAGTCGGCAGTGCATTTATTATAGTAAATTATTAATTATTATTCAATCACTATTCTGCACACTTTGCGGATCAATTGCATTTCAGGAGAATGGATCATGAAAGAATTCTATATCAGAACAAAACAGGATATGATCGATGCAGTGAATGAATTTGGGTTCCTGCCGTTTTTCTCAAATGAGATACCGGGATTCTCCATTGAGGAGAATTGTGATCCTTCCGTCTATTTTTCAAAGGAACCCGGAGTATGGGAGTGGAAGGGACCGGTCATCCAGGAAACAAAATGCGCATATGGAAAATTCTTCCATAACCGCGCTGCGTTCATATCAAGAAACTGGTTCCGTGACTTTGCCAATTACAGAAGAGACGGATATGATTATGATTCCCGGGTCGATGAGGGGATCGCAAAACCCAATGAACAGTATCTTTATGATATTATTGCTTCACGCAGATCCATACTTTCCAAAGAAGCGAAAGCTGTCGGCGGATATGTAAAGCCGCGGAATACCGGTCAGGATCACTGGGAACCGCGCAAAGGATTTGACACCCTGATCACCAGACTGCAGATGCAGGGATATATTACGACCGTCAGCTTTGAATATGAAATCGATAAAAACGGGGATTTTTACGGATGGGGTATTGCGAGATATGCAACACCGGAAAACCATTTCGGAAAATACTTCACGAATCATGTTTACGACAGATCACCGCAGGAATCCTATCAGAGAATCATGCGGCACTTCAAAAAGATCCTTCCGGGGGTGAGCGAGGAAGAGATCATGTATTTTCTCGGATGAGATATGAGATAAGGGAAAGGGAAATATGAGAAAAGACTACAAGATCGTTGTGGCAGATATCGACCGCACACTGCGGGATAAGAACGATGAATTCGGTGATGTAAACCGCAAGGCATTTCAGGAACTGCACAGAAGAGGCGTCCTGCTTGGACTGGCTTCGGGAAGACCGATCTGGCAGAAACTGATGGATCACGCAAAGGAATGGGACCTGGGATTTGAATTTGACTTTATCATCGGTCTGAACGGCGGCGAGATCTACGATGCCGCAGATGATTCCGTGACAAAACTCAATCCGCTGGAACCGGAAACGATCCGCTATATTGTTGAAAAAATGGAACCGGCACAGTGCAATCCGTTTGTATACCGTGAAGGCTATATGCTGGCAAGATGGGATGATGAACTGCTGCGGGCAAGCGCCAAGAGAAACAATAACGAATCCCGTATTGTAAAGAATGTATCCGAACTTTGGGAAGAACCGATCGGAAAGATCATGTACCGGACAAGAACGGTGGAAGAAATGGATGATGTTGTCGTGCCGCTGGCAAAGACGATCGAAAATGATATCTTCTTCTCCTTCAAAACAAGAGTGGATCTGCTGGAATTCCAGGACCGCCGCAACAATAAGGGAAACGGCGTCAAAGCTTATTGTGACAAGCATGGTATTTCCATGGGAGATGTCATGGCATTCGGTGATGCGGAAAATGATCTTGAGATGATGGAGATGGCAGGCTACAGTGTATGTCTGCTCAACGGTATGAAGGAAAACAAGGAGATCGCGGACGCGGTCACCGAATATACCGCCGGGGAAGACGGATTCGGTCACTGGCTCTTTGATCATTATTTCTGAAAATGAAACGGCGTTCAGCCGTTTTCTTTTGTCTGTATGATAGAATGCAGATAGATACAGCAAGAGGTATACGATATGAAAACAGTTGAGTTCTATTACGTCAGGCACGGTGAAACCCTCTTTAATGTACTGGATAAGATGCAGGGATGGTGTGATTCGCCGCTGACGGAAAACGGCATAAAGGATGCGGTAAGAGCGCATGATATCCTGAAAGATATTCCGCTTACCAAAGCATATACGTCCACGAGTGAGAGATGCCGTGATACCTGCGCACTTGTTCTGGAAGGAAGAGATGTGCCGGTATTTGAAACAAAAGGTCTGAAAGAGATCAATTTC
This sequence comes from uncultured Erysipelotrichaceae bacterium, assembly GCA_902782955.1. The sequence continues at coordinate 5,793 of CACZPD010000023.1, read as the reverse complement.
GGTATATATGAAGCGGCGGAACAAAGCAAATGCATGGATGAGATCGGTCCCAGAAGAATGGCACTGCATTGGGAAGATGTCGGAGGGGACAGTTATGAGACATTCAGCATAAGGATCCGGAATACCTTTCAGAAAATCTATGAAGAATGTGAGGACGGGGATCATGTGCTGATCGTATCGCACGGGGCTGTATGGCTCTGGATGCAGAAGATCATACTCGGTCTGGATATGGAAACATTCCGTAAGACCAAAGAAGAAAAAGGTCTTCCGATGATGCCCAACGGATACAACGGGACATTTGTATGTGAGGACGGTGTATTCCGTCTGACAGGGATCCCGGGCATGACAAAAGAAGAAGTTGCGGCAATGTATGAAAGGAATGACGGCAATGAATAATGATGCGATCTATATCACCGGTCACCAGCATCCCGATACGGATTCCATTGCTTCGGCGATTGCTTACGCGTTTTTCAAGAAAGCAAGAGGCATCAAGGCGATACCCTGCCGCCTCGGCCCGGTAAACAACGAAACAGCTTATCTCCTGAAACGGTTCGGGTTTGAGGAACCGTATCTTCTGAAAGATGCACGAAAGACACTGTCAGAGATCACCATGGACAGTCCTGAGTATATTACAAAAGAAACAACGGTACTGGAAACGATCCGCAAAATGCACGAACTGGACCGCAATTCATTCGCGGTGCTGGATGACGATATGAAGCTTGCCGGCTATGTTTCCAAAAGCGACCTGGCCAATATCGGTCTCAGTGACACCGCGGCGGAAATTGAACTTCTGCGGCAGACGCCGGTGGAAGACATGGCCAAATCGATCGACGGCATCGTATTGTATACGGATGATCAGACACATATCAACGGTAAGGTATCCATCATCGCTCTCAATGCCTCCAAAACGGAACATTATGATGTCCATGACAGGATCGTGATCTGCGGACATGATCCGGAAGCGTTTGAAGACCTGATCCGGAAGGGGGCAGGCATGCTGATCATCGTATGGCCGAAAGAGATCCCGCAGTCAGTCATCGATACAGCGAAGGAATATCACTGTCCTGTGATCGTATCCGGGCACGGAACGATGAATACCAGCCGTTATCTGTTCCTTTCACCGCCGGTGCATCTGATCATGACAAAGAAACCGATCGTATTCCGGAATACGGAATACGCGGAAGATGCCCGTCTGAAAATGATGAAGAGCAGATTCCGCAGCTATCCTGTCCTGGATGATGAGAATCACCTGGTCGGTTATGTATCCAGATACCATATCCTGAACCACAAGCCGAGAAAGCTGATCCTTGTGGACCATAACGAATTTTCCCAGTCTGTACGGCATGTGGAGAGCGGACAGATTCTGGAGGTGATCGATCATCACCGGATCAGTGACTTTGCGACGACCCAGCCGGTTTCTTTCAGAAGTGAGATCATCGGATCATCCGCGACGATCATTGCGACGATGTTCCGGGAAAACCAGATCCTGCTCACAAAGGAAATGGCCGGACTCCTGCTTGGTGCGATCCTCTCGGATACACTGGTATTCCAGTCTCCCACGACAACCAAAAAGGACAGGGAATGCGCCAACATACTGGCTGCACTGGCTGATCTGGATATCGATACATTCGCGAACGAGATGTTTACCGCATCCGCATCCGGGGAAAACCAGACGATCCGCGAAATGATCGTGCAGGATATCAAATTCTATGAGATCGAGGATACCCGGTGCATGATCTCACAGGTCATCATTTCCCTGACAGACCATATCAAAAACCGGGAAGGCGAGATCATGACGGAAATGAATAAGCTGGTCAAAAGCAAGGATCTGGACCTCCTGGTCGTCGCGTTTACATCCGTACTGGAAGACGGGACTGTATTCTATGCGGCAGGCGAAAAGGCGCAGATGTGTCTGGAATCCTTCTACGGCAATTCAGAAGAACATACTTTGATCAAAGGCGTCTTCTCAAGAAAAAAACAGATCCTGCCGAAGATCACAGAGATCCTGCAGGGAAACTGAAAAAATACAGTCATATATCTGATACAGGGATACAGCCGCAGGGCAGTATCCTTTTTTTGATCGATAAAAATAGAATGATCATGTATTGACAGGTGTGTTTATACTGTGTATATTGAGTATACACAGTTAGTGAGGAAAAGCATGCGCCTGTTTATTGACAACAAAAGCGGAATACCGATCTATGACCAGATCTGCGCACAGATCAAGGAACAGATCATCAAAGGGTCCCTGAAGGAGGATGATCCTCTGCCGTCGATCCGGAATCTGGCAAAAGATCTGAAGATCAGTGTTATTACGACAAAACGAGCTTATGAAGAACTTGAAAAGGAAGGGTATATCTATACCGTTCAGGGAAAAGGATGTTTTGCGGCAGGAAAGAACCCGGAAGTGATCAGGGAACACTACCTGCGGCAGATCGAAGCACATATCGCAGAGATCCGGACACTTGCGGATATGTGCGGACTGGGCGAAGAAGATGTGTGTGTGATGGTGCATGTCATGTGGGAGGAAACAGTATGAACGTATTGGAAATAGAACAGTTATGCAAGACATATCCCGGGTTTTATCTGGATCATCTGGACCTGGCTGTGCCGGAAGGCAGTATCGTCGGCCTGATCGGGGAAAACGGCGCGGGAAAAAGCACGACGATCAAGCTGATCCTGGATCTTCTGAAAAAGGATGAAGGGACGATCCGGATCTTCGGAGAAGAAGACAAAGAAAAGATCACAGATCTGAAAAATGATATCGGTGTGGTACTGGATACAGTCGGTCTACCGGTCATGCTGAAAAGCGGACAGATCGGAAAGATCATGAAGGACGCGTTCAGGAACTGGAATGAGGAACAGTTTCAGACCTACCTGAAAATGTTTGATATCCCGGAAGACAAAAAATTCTACGATATGTCCAACGGAACGAAGATGAAACTCGGGCTAGCGATCGCTTTCTCACATGACGCGAAACTGCTCATCCTGGATGAAGCCACCAACGGGCTGGATCCGATCATGCGGGACAAAGTGAATGACATCCTGATGGAATTTACCAGGGATGAAAAGCATTCCGTCCTGATCTCATCCCACATCGTTTCCGATCTGGAAAAACTTTGTGATTACATCGCATTCCTGCATAAGGGAAAATTGATGCTGTTTGAGGAAAAAGATATTCTGAATGAACAGTACGGCATCGTACACGCAGAAGAAGATATCCTTTCGCAGATCGATCCGGCCCTGATCATTCACCGGAAGAAAACACCATACGGCGATGAAGCGGTCGTGAAGAAAGAAGGATTGCCGGCGTCTGTCCAGGCATCCCCGATCGGCATTGAAGACCTGTTTGTAATTATGTCCAAGGAGGCAGGTATATGAAAGCACTGATACGAAAAGACTTTTATGAAACCATGACGAGTTTCCGCACGATACTCATCATCCTTCTATTTTTCGGAGCGACGGCTGTATTTATGAAAGACGCGCAGTTTATCACTCCATATATGGTGATCCTGCCGGGCTCATTATCTTCTTCCGTAGTCAATCTGGAGGAGAGGGAAAAATGGAATCTCTTTGCCGGATCACTTCCGATCAGAAGAAAAACCATGATCGACGGGAAATATGTATTTTCCCTTATTCTCGTCCTGATCGGCGCGGTTCTGGCAGCGGTCTGTACGAATATCAGGCCGGGACAGGCATTTTCCATCATTGATTTCATCCTTTCGCTGCTTGCCTTCTTCTGCATCGGCCTGCTGATACCGGCATTCACGCTGCCTGTCATGTATAAGTTCGGTCCGGAAAAGGGGAGATATGTCAGTATGTTCCTGATCATTACCTGTGTGCTGGTATTCGGCGCGGGATCCTCAATGAAGATCTGGGAAACGATCGGTACGCTTCCCATCTGGGCAGGCGGCATCGCGATCGCCGTGCTGTTCGTGCTGTCATGGCTGCTCAGCATAAAGATCTATGAAAACAAGGAAATGTCATAAAGATCTTACGAAAAAAAGAAAGGATGTGTATCCTGTGACGATACACATCCTTTTTTGTCTTCAGTAATATTACAGACCGGCGATGATCTCCGGTGTGAGACTGCGGCAGAGCGCAAGGCCGAGTTTCACAGCATTCTGATAGTCTTCCAGGGAACACCAGCAGTGATGGCTGTGGATATAGCGGACCGGAACGCCAATGACGATTGCCGGAACGCCTTCCTGCATGTTGATGGAAGCGCCGTTTGTCCCGCCGCCGGAACGGACAGCTTCCTGCACGGGAATATTGTTCGCATGCGCTGTTTCCAGGGCGAATTTCTGGAAGCGCCAGTTCGTGATCATGGACCGGTCGATATGCCTCAGCATCGGTCCTTTTTTGAGGGCTGTCTGGATCATGCATCCCTGCTGGAAGGTATCGTCCGCGGGACAGCCTTCGAAGCAGATCGCGGCATCCGGTCTCAGATTCCGGCTGTTGATCCGCACGCCGCGCTCGCCGACTTCCTCCTGGGTGGAGAAGCTTCCGAGAATATTGCATGGGAGGTCTTCATCTTTTAGTTCCTGCAGGATCTCGATCATGGCTGCGACACCGATGCGGTCATCGAATGCCTTTCCGTAGAACAGGCCTCTGGCTTCATCATATTGACATGCGACATCCGGTACAGCCGGGGATCCGATCCCGATGCCGAGCGCTTCGGTCTCTTCTTTGGAAGTTGTCCCGCAGTCAAGGATCATATCCGAAATTGCCGGCAGTCTGTTCCGCTCGGATTCATTCATGAAATGCGGCGGTTTTGCGGCGACGACAGCTTTGACCAGGTCCCCGTTTTTCGTGCAGATGGAAAAGGAACTGCTCGGGAAGGAAGACATGGACCATCCGCCGACCGGCAGGAAGCGCATCGCACCGCTGGGCATGACTGCCTGCACGATAGCGCCGACTTCGTCCATGTGGGCATCCAGCATGACGCGCGGTTTTTCGGAATTCTTTTCCTTTTCAACGCGTACATTACGCATGGCATCTGTTTCCGGCGCGTAGTCTTTCAGCTGTTCCGTCACAAACGCAGCGACCCTGTCTTCAAATCCGGACGGGCCGAACATGTCTGATAATACTTTGATTTGTTCGATTGTATTCATTGTTTTCACCTTCAGTAAAAGTATAGTACCATGATTTCACTGAAGGGCATATTCTTTTATATATGAATACCCGCACGCTATAATATAATGTAATTCCAGAAAGGAGGCCGGAAGAGAAAATGCTGCAGATCAAAGATATCCGAAAAACATATGTCACCGGGGATTTTGTGCAGACCGCTCTTGCCGGCATCTCCCTGAACCTCCGGGATAATGAATTTGTTGCCATCCTGGGACCGAGCGGTTCCGGAAAGACAACACTGCTCAATATCATCGGCGGACTGGACCGTTACGATGACGGCGATCTCGTGATCAACGGGATCTCAACGAAAAAATATTCTGACAGGGACTGGGATTCCTACCGCAATCATACGATCGGTTTTGTATTCCAGAGCTATAACCTGATCCCGCATCAGACCGTTTTATCCAATGTGGAACTGGCCCTGACCATCTCGGGCATCTCCCGGGCGGAACGGAAAAAAAGGGCGGAAGAAGCCCTGATCAAAGTCGGTCTGGAAGACCATATGAACAAAAAGCCCAACCAGCTTTCCGGCGGACAGATGCAGAGAGTCGCGATCGCGAGAGCCCTCGTCAATGATCCGGATATCCTGCTGGCGGATGAGCCGACCGGTGCCCTGGATACGGTCACCAGCATCCAGGTCATGGATCTTTTAAAGGAAGT
>CACZPD010000022.1 GCA_902782955.1 uncultured Erysipelotrichaceae bacterium | reverse complement strand
TTTTCTGATGGATCATGACATGGAAGTGATCCTTGTTGTATTCGATAAGGATTCTTTTGCATTGTCCTCCCGTGTTTTCAAGGATGTTGCCAGCTATATCCAGGATCATCAGGTCGAAGAACTGAAGGCTGTTGAATATGCCCGCAAAAGAGAAAACAGGCAGATTAACTTCAGGGAAGAAATACAGTTCCCGCAAGCACAGGCGCCATCCGTATTGAACGAAAACGATGATATATGGAATGATGATTTCCGGGATGAAGGTGTTCGTGAAGAACCTGCCCCGGTTCAGATGCCGCAGGCAAAGGAAAGCAGACCGCGTCCCGTCCATCATGCGGTAAAGCCGGAATTCGTTCCCCAAAAGCCCGATAAATTCATGCCGAAGGAAGAAACATTCCAGGTAAAGCTTCTGAAGCTGATCGACGCATCCGGGGAAACGGATCCTGATGTTTACAAGCGCGCGAATATCGACCGGAAGCTTTTTGCGAAGATCCGCAAGAACGAGAATTACAAGCCTTCCAAAAAGACAGCCATTGCGCTGGCACTGGCGCTCCGCCTGTCTCTGCCGGAGGCATGTGACCTGCTTTCAAGAGCGGGATTTGCGCTGTCGTATTCCACGACTTTTGACCTGATCATCCGCTACTGCTTTGAAAACAGGGAATACAATATCTTTGATGTGAATGCGATCCTGTTTCAGTTTGACCAGGAAACACTTTGATACGATGTCGCCCTGCAGGCGACCTCTTTTTTTGAGGAATCACTACAATGAAATCAGAAAGAGAGGAAACAGACATGAATAAAAACTTAACAGAAATCATCTATATCCTGGACAGGAGCGGATCCATGGGAGGTCTGGAAAAGGACACAATCGGAGGTTACAACGCATTTCTTGAAAAACAGAGACAGGAAGAAGGGGAAGCCCTGATCTCCACGGTACTGTTTGATCACAATACGGAAGTTCTGCATGACAGAATGGATGTACGTGAAGTAAAGAACATTACGGAAAAGGAATACTATGTCAGAGGCTGCACAGCATTGCTCGATGCGGTAGGCGGAGCAGTCCACCACATCTCCAACGTACACAAGTACATCAGGGAAGAAGACAGGCCGTTCAAAACGATTGTAGTCATTACGACAGACGGTATGGAGAATGCAAGCCGCAGATATTCCTACTCTGAAGTGAAAAGGATGATCAGACAGAAAGAAGAAAAGGACAACTGGGAATTCCTGTTCATCGGTGCGAATATCGATGCAGCAGCGGAAGCTGACAAGATCGGCATCCGGGAGGAGCGCTCCGCAAACTATATTCCGGATGCAGAAGGAACAAAACTCTTCCATGAAGTAGTCAATGAAACAATCTGTTATATGCGCAAGGCAGAGGCAGCACCTATGGACGCTTCGTGGAAAACAAGAATCGATGAAGATTACAAGAACAGAAAAGGAGGAAGATAATATGCTGGGAGCGATTTTCGGAGATATGGTCGGAGCACCATATGAGTTCAACAATATCCATACAAAAGAATTTCCTCTGGTTTCACGCAGAACCGGGTTTACCGATGATACGGTCATGACCGTGGCAGTTGCGGCAGCGCTGCTTGAAAGCAAGGGAAAAGGCGAGAAGGAGACCAAAGAATCCCTGATCCGGTGGATGAAACATTACGGACAGATGTATCCGGACGCGGGATACGGCGGAAGATTCTTCCACTGGGTCCTGTCAGATGAAACAAGGCCGTATAACAGCTACGGGAACGGAAGTGCCATGCGTGTATCTTCAGCCGGATGGCTGTATGACACGCTTGAAGAAACAGAGGAAAAAGCAGGCTGGACAGCGGAAGTAACGCACAATCATCCGGAAGGCATCAAAGGCGCCAAGGCCACAGCGGCAGCGATCTTCCTTGCCCGCACCGGTACCGCCAAGGTAGATATCCTGAAATACATCACGGATACATACGGATATGATCTCAGTGAAAATACCGATTCCATCCGAAAATGGTATTACTTCAATGAAACATGCCAGAAGACCGTACCGCAGGCAATCCGGGTATTCTATGAAAGCAAAGATTACGAGGATACGCTCCGTCTCGGAGTATCCCTCGGCGGCGACAGCGATACGCTGGCCTGTATCGCAGGCGGGATCGCGGAAGCATATTACGGCATGCCGGAAGAACTGAAGAAGAAAGCGCTGGAACTGCTGACACCGGAACTTCGTGAGCCTGTATTCAGGTTTCAGGAAACAACGAAAATGAAAAACGGGGAAGACCGCTGAGGTTCTTCCTCTTTTTTCATCAGAAGAAACATGAATTATGAAAAATTAATGGTCAAAGATAGAAAACTGCTGATATAATAATGAATGTTATCAAAGGTGTAATAATCCGTTTTGATTTTGAACAGACAGGAGACGAAAGAATGCCAAGAGTAGTAGTAAGAGAAAATGAAGATTTAGATGCCGCAATGCGCCGTTTTAAAAGACAGGTCAACAACAG
>CACZPD010000021.1 GCA_902782955.1 uncultured Erysipelotrichaceae bacterium | reverse complement strand
GGAGATTATATTACGATCCTCGGTTCCAACGGCGCCGGCAAATCCACCTTGTTCAATGCCATTTCCGGAAACTTCCTTCCCGATGAAGGTTCCATTTGGCTGGACGGGGAAAACGTCACATTTAAACCGGATCATAAACGGGCAAAATATATCGGACGTCTGTTCCAGGATCCCCTGAAAGGGACAGCCCCGCATATGACGATCGGGGAAAATCTCGCACTGGCGTATCTGCGTGCAGGCAGCCGGACTGATTCTTTCAGCCGCATCTCCAGAAAAGATGAACAGATGTTCCGGGAGAAGCTGGCAATGCTGGGAATGGGTCTGGAAGACCGCATGCATACGCAGGTCGGTACGCTTTCCGGCGGACAGAGGCAGGCACTGACGCTTCTGATGGCGACGATCGTACCGCCGAAACTGCTTCTGCTGGATGAACATACAGCGGCGCTGGATCCGGCAGCTGCGGAAATGATCATGAATCTGACAAACCGGATCATCGAAGAGAATCATACGACATGCCTGATGATCACGCACAATCTGCGGCAGGCTCTGCGTATGGGCAACCGTCTGATCATGATGGCCAACGGCAGGATCGTCGTAGACTTCAGCGAAGAAGAAAAGAGATCCCTTACCAAGGAAGACCTGTTAAACAGATTCCGCGAAGGAGCAGGCAGGGATCTGGATAATGACAGGATCCTGCTTTCGGAGTAACACAATGAAAGAAAAGAAGACAAACGCGATGCGCATGCTGGAAAGCGCAGGTATTCCATATACAGAACATGCCTATGATGCTTCAGACGGGCATATCGACGCTGTATCTGTTGCGGCAAAATGCGGCATGGATCCCGCAATGGTATTCAAAACACTGGTTACCGCAGGAAGTGACCGGGAACATTATGTATTTGTGATCCCGGCGGAAAATGAACTTGATCTGAAGAAATGCGCCAAAGCCGCAGGCGTCAAGAATGTTGAGATGATCCCGGTAAAGGAACTCCTGCCCCTGACCGGATATATCCGCGGCGGCTGCAGTCCCGTCGGTATGAAAAAACCGTTCCGGACATTCTTTGATGAAACAGCCGTATTATTCGATACGATCTATGTATCAGGCGGCAAGATCGGCCTGCAGATCGAAGCGTCTGTGGATTCCCTGCTGAAAATTACAGGCGGAAGCCTGGCGGACCTGACAAGATGACATCCCGCGGGGGATGTTTTCTTTTTGGTTAATAATGCAATGAAAGTAAAAAGATGATACTATAATGAACGTTATGAAAAAGAAGAAATGGATACCGGTCATTACGGCGGCTGTATTGTGCATACCTTTCGGAAACATGATGACAGCCAGTGCGGAACCGGATTATACAGATACGGAATACTGGACAGAGAAATGTCTGAGCAGCGATCACGTACCCGCTTCAGACTATGAGGCATGCCAGGCTTACAGGGAGTATATGGGCGGCACATCGGAAGATCTGCAGAAAAAGCTGGAGGCCATTGAAAGCAAGCGGGGAGAGATCGAGTCCAATATCAGCGAGTATGGTGAAAAGATCAAGGAATATCAGAGCGCCGCGGAAGAACTGACAGGTGATGTCCGTACTTTAAATGCGGAAGTGAATGAACTGCAGGCAAAGATCGATGCCCAGCAGGAACTGATCGATGAGAAGCAGAAGGAAATTGATGAAAAACAGAAGGAGATCGACAAGGTTTCCGTTAAGGTAAAGGAAAGAATGGTGCGGAATCAGCCGGTCATGCGGGTGAATCCGTTTATCGATATCCTCATGGATTCCAAGACTTTCGACCAGCTTCTGCGGACCCTGATGGGGATCCGTTCGATCACGAACAGCGACCGTCACACCATCGATCAGATCATGGATATGATGAGCGGTCTGAAACAGGCCAAAAAGGAACTGGAGGAGATCCGGGAATCCATTGAGAAAGATAAAGAAGAAGCTGAAGCCAAACGGAATACCGTTGTGCAGAAACAGCAGGATCTGATAGAAAAGCGTTATGAGGCACAGGTGATCCAGGAAGCGTTTGAAAAGCAGTACGCGGACCTGGAAGCGCAGGGAAACCGTGTCGCGACAGATATCGATTCCATTCAGGATACAATGAGCGATCTAGCTGATCTCGGTGTCCTGGACGATATCCCTGATACAGGTATCGATCCGAACTATGAGCCGGAACCGACGCCGGAGCCTACACCTGAGCCGACACCGGAACCCACACCTGAACCTACTCCAGAACCGACACCGGAAGGCACACCGGATCCCGAAGCGACGGAAACGCCGGAAGGAGAACCGACGCCGACACCGGAAGGCACTGAGAATCCGGAAACGACACCAACGCCGGAGCCTACCCCGGAGGCGACACCTGAGCCGACTCCTGATCCAGGCGCAGGCAGCGGAATCGGATGGGTACATCCTGTCCCCGGTGCCTACAGAAGCGCAGGCACATGGTACTATTCAGGCGGCGGCGTGCATCTCGGCATCGACCTGGCAGGTGTTCCCCAGGGAACAACGATCCGCGCGGTTGCGAACGGTGTTGTCATCAAGAGCGCTGACGGCTGCAGAGTCGGATATCTCGGCAGCGGATGCGTAGGAACAGGCGGGTCCTGGGGCGGAGGAAACCAGGTATTCCTGCTGTCCAAGGTCAACGGCGGATTATATGCGATCAAATACTGTCACATGCAGTACGGGTCACCGGTCAAGACCGGGACGATCGTCAATGCCGGCGATTATGTCGGCAGGCTCGGCGCGACAGGAAACGTCACCGGTCCGCATGTCCACATCGAGATCATGTATCTCGGCGATGCATCCAATTTCGCGAATTATGCCAGGACCTGGAACGGTGACCTTGCCTTTGGATGCGGCTGGACCACAGCAGGTCTCAGAAGGAGATGCGACAGCGGCGTAGGTGCTCCGTGCCGCATACGTCCTGAAACCGTATTTGGATATTGAACTCAGTCCGGAAAAAAACCGGACTTTTTAAAAAAACAGGGATTGCCCCTTTGGAATCTGTCCGGAATGGGGTAAAATAGAAAACCGTAATGTAAACAGGAGTAGTAAATGACGATGAAGAAAAAAAAGCTGAAAAAGGGGGTCAGAGGGGTGCTGGCTGTCCTGTGTGCTGCAGTGATTTTGTACGGAGGCTCCCGTGTATTCAGCTCAATGAATAAAAAACCGGAACCGGCAGCGGCGGAAACGCCTGAGCCGACACCGGAACCTACACCTACACCGACACCTACACCGACACCGGAGCCTGACAAAAAGATCTCGCTGTTCCTGACCGGCGACGCGCTGATCCATGAATCGGTCTACGAGGACGCAAGGAATGACGACGGGACGTTTGATTTTGCCAAACAGCTGGACAGTGTCGGAAATATCGCATCCAGGTATGACCTGGCTTATTACAACCAGGAAACGATCCTCGGCGGAAGCGAACTGGGACTTTCCGGATATCCGACATTCAACAGCCCGTATGAATTCGGTGATTATATGGTCTCCAAAGGATTCAATCTTGTATCGACCGCAAACAACCACTGCCTCGATAAAGGACTGAAGGGACTGGAGAATTCCTATAACTACTGGAAAAAGCAGAAGGGCGTGATCATGCAGGGAACCAATCTTTCCCAGGAGGATTATGATGAGATCCCTGTCGGTGAATGCAACGGGATCACCTATGCTTTCCTGTCCTGGTGCGAACACACGAACGGGATCGCCGCGCCGTATGCATACTCGGTCAATTACTATCCCGGCCATACCGAGGAGATCATAAAGAAAGTCAAAAAGGCAAATAAAAAAGCGGATATTGTCATCGTTGCCATGCACTGGGGAACAGAATATTCCCACGGCATCAACAATGACCAGAAATATCTCGCTGACGAGCTGACCAAAGCCGGTGCGGATATTATCATCGGCAATCACCCGCATGATATTGAACCGTTTGAATGGGTCAACGGCAAACCGGTGTTCTATGCCATGGGAAACATGATCGCCACACAGCTGGATACGGACAACCAGATCGGCATGATCGGCGCCCTGGATATCACAAAGAAACCGGACGGGGAGATCGTGATTGACAATGTCAGGGCAGACCTGATCTATACGTATACAGAAGGCGTATATCCCGCGCTGCGCTACAATGTCAAAACATATCTGTTCTCTGAACTGACAGATGAGATCTTGCCGGATCATGAGGCATTATACGAACAATATAAAAATATTATTACCTCGGTGGATAATAATATTCAGATCGGCGGTGTCTGATCAGAGGTGATGCAGTCTGAAGCGCTCTTCCAGCGCTTCTTTTGCTTCTCTGGCTTTGACTTCCGCGTTGGCGTCACTGATCTCATCCTGCGGCAGAATCTCCATGATGATCTCCATCGTACCGATGAATTCCTGCAGGGTATTGAGCAGTTTTCCCTTTACTTTTTTCAGTTCTTCAAAATTCCAGCTGGTTTCCAGCTTGAGATAATTCTCCATGATCATATTCAGGAACGGGAGATAACGGTCATAAAAACGGTCCAGTTCCTTTTCACCGCTGTCAAACCAGTACTGAAGGTCCCTCAGATCCCGGAACTTCTTCAGCATGGCTGCGATCTGTTCCTTTATTTCCGCATCATATATCTTTTCCCGGCACAGCTCCATATAGCGGATGTACTCACCGGCCTGCTTCATATGGAGTTCTTTTTTCTCTTCGTTATTCATATCCACATTGTAGAAAGAAACCGTGCGGTTTTCAATCCGCACGGTCTGTATCAGAGTTTAAGAGCTTTTTTCATGAATACATGCATTTCGGAGATCGTCTGCCAGTAAACCTCACCCTGGCCTCTGTCATGGGAGCCGTACTTCAGCACCCTGAGCAGGATCGGGTTATCGCTGGTGTTGTTCTCCTGCATCAAAGCCGCGAAGCTCTTCCCGTGATACGGGGGAACGTTGTTGTCGCATTCCCCGGTCTGGATATAAACAGGGGGATATGCGGCAGGGCGGACATTATGCACCGGCGAGTAGCTCAGCAGATATTCGAATTCTTCCTTTGAATGATAAGGATCGCCGTACTCGGTCACATACATGGCACCGCGGTCATCTTTCGCAAAATGGATCATATCTGTATGGGGGACAGAATCGATCACGCAGCCCCACAGGTCCGGACGCATCGTAACGAGCGTGCTCATCAGCAGGCCGCCGTTGGAACAGCCGCTGATCGCTGTTTTTTCCGGACATGTCCAGCCGTCCCGCATCACTTTTTCAGCAATGCCGATAAAATCGTAATAGCAGTTTTTCTTCTTCATACCCATGCCTGCGTCATGCCAGGCCGGTCCGTATTCCGCACCGCCGCGCAGCAGACAGTGGACATAGATGCCGCCGTTTCTGACCCAGGCGGCGATGTCTGTGCCGGATACCATTTCCGCAGACCATGGCGGCATGGAGATATTGTATCCGCCGTAGCCGTACATCAGGGCCGGTCTCTGCCCGTCTTTCTCCGCATCTTTCAGATGGACGAGATAATATGGGATCTTTTCCCCGTCTTCCTTTGAATCCGCGAAAAGCAGATCAACGGCGATATCATCATGCGCCTGATCTTCTCCGAGTTTTGTTTTAAATGAACAACCGTCAAAGGACAGGATCTTCTGCCGTTCGGTAAATGTTTCGAAGGAGAAGAGTTTGCATGTTCCGTCTTTCCCGGTCACGCCCAGTGATCCGACCGGGTCCGGCAGCGGCACTTCCTTACCGCTCTGCGGATCGATCAGTTTGGACGCGGCAGTTTCCTCTGCCTGCAGGAAGATCCTGCCGTTTATACTGAATCCTTCTTTCAGATACGCTGTTTTTTCGGTATAGACGGTTTCCGCTTCCGCAATCGTCTTGCCGAACGGCACCGCGATCATGGAGCCGTGATCATTTCCTTTCAGGGAGATGAAGTAATGATTCCCGTTCAGTGAATCGATATATTTCAGTTCCATCGGTTCATTTTCGTTGAGAACGGTCAGTTTTCCGGTCTCTTCCTCATAGGCATAGAAGACATCTTCCGAATAGTTCATGGAGAATGAGAAGATGAACATTCTGCCGTCTTCCGAAACTGATGTATTCCCGAAAATGGAATTGCCCGGGTATGTCAGAATGTCCGTGACCGTATTGGTTTCACCGTCCCATCTCTGTATGGTCGTCTGTGTTTTATCTTCCGAAACGGATGTGGTCGGGGAATAAAATGCTTTCCGGTTCTTCGACCATACACCGCTGAAGGTCATCGGCAGGATGCACAGGATCTCCTGCTTTTCATAATCATAGATGACATTGTCCGGACGGGGAGCGGCATCGACCTGTGCCATGATGGCAAGAATATT
>CACZPD010000020.1 GCA_902782955.1 uncultured Erysipelotrichaceae bacterium | reverse complement strand
GATGCTTTCCTGACCGAAAAATTCAAGGAAATGATGGAATCTGATTATATGACACTTCATTATCAGATCCGGGATTATAAGGCTTACGGAATTGAGAAGCCGGAAGTAAATATCGGAAGATATTCACAGGAAGATTACGAAAAGGATAAAAAGAAATCGCAGGACGCTCTCGCTGAACTTGAAAAATTTGATTATGACAGTTTATCCGCGTCCCAGCAGCATGACTATGATACCTATAAATTCGCTCTGGAGAATGATATCGCCATAAATTCTTATCCGGACTTTGATTTCTGCTATCTTCCGGGAGAAGGTCTGATCAATAATCTCCTGACAAACTTCACGGAATACAAATTCTATAATAAAGAAGATGTTGAAGATTATCTGACAGCACTGGAAAGCACACCGGATTTTATAGATGATACTCTGACCATCACCAAAGACCAGGCTTCACGCGGATTCTTTATGACGGATTCCGCGCTGGATGAGACACTGGACCAGATCAGGAAATTCGCGGAAAAGAAAGACGACAACGAACTGATCGTCACTTTCGAAAACTGTCTCGATGAAATGGATTTCCTGACTGACGCGGAAAAGGAAACCTATAAGCAGAGAAACCGGGATATCGTACTGAATACTTATATTCCATGCTATGAAGAATGCGGAAAAGAACTCGAAAAACTCCGCGGCTCCAGAAAAGGAGACGGCGGACTCGCTACGATGGACGGCGGTGAAGAATACTTCAGGGCATTCCTCCGCGTAAAAGGAAGCACGGATGATACAGCGGAAGAAATGCTGGATGTCTGCACGGAATTCATCCAATATGAAATTGACAATTATCTGGATGTCTACATGCACGGTACGGAGGAAGATGATGAAGGCCTCCAGAGCATAGAGATCGAGGATCCGGTTGAAGTCCTCAAATTCCTGCAGGATAAGATGAAAGCGACCTATCCGGAAGGACCGGAAGTGACTTATAAGGCAACATATCTCGACCCGAGTGTTGCCAACGACAGCATCGTTGCTTACTATGTCAACCCGCCGCTGGATGATCTGAAAGATAATGTCATCAAGATCAACGGGGACAATGTCGGCGATACGGATGAACTGTATACAACACTGGCGCATGAAGGATTCCCGGGCCACTTATATCAGATCACATGGTATCTGGATACAAAACCGAATCCGCTCCGCACAGCCATTTCCACGACCGGATATACCGAAGGATGGGGCATGTACAGCGAACTGCGGGCAGGTGAATTCAGCGGTCTGGCAAAATCTGTCTACACTGTAAACAATGTCAACGTCGGTGCAGGATACGCAATGAACGCGGCAGCGGATATCGGTGTCAACGCACTTGGATGGGACGTTCCGGAACTGGAAGAATATCTTGGAAAAATCGGTCTGGATAAATCCAATGCGCAGCCGCTCTTCGACTTTGTTACTGAGAATCCGGGCGTGATCGTTCCTTACGGATACGGCATCGCCAGATTCGCGCTGTTCAGAAAAGAAGCGATGGAAACGCTCGGAGATGCGTTTGATGAAAAGGAATTCCACAACGTACTGCTGACATACGGAGACCGTCCGTTTGAGATCGTCGAAAAAGATCTGAAGGCATACTATGAATCCAAAAAACAGGGAACAACACCGTCAGATGACAAAAAGGACGGGAAGGAAGATACACCTGCCGCCCCGGCTGACAAGAAGAGCTCAAACTACGTTGTTCCTGCACTGATCGCATGTGCCGTACTGCTTGCGGCTGTGATCTTTGCGGCATTAAGAAGGAAAAAGAAAGATACATTCTGATGAAAAGAAACACCTGGACACCATGGCTTAAAAATGAATTCGCCCAGCCGTACTTCCAGTCTCTTGCATCATTCGTGCATGAGGCTTACGAGCGCAGGATCATTTACCCGCCGAAAGTGCAGGTGTTTTCTGCTTTTGAAAACACGGATCTTCCGGATATCAAAGTCGTGATCCTCGGACAGGATCCGTATCATCAGAGAGGACAGGCACACGGGATGTGCTTCTCTGTCAATCCCGGCATCGCGGTCCCGCCGAGCCTGGTGAACATTTACCGGGAGCTGAATACGGACTGCGGGTGCTATATACCGAACAACGGATACCTGATGCCCTGGGCCAGACAGGGGGTATTCCTTCTGAATACGATCCTGACTGTGGAGGACAGCAGGCCGCTTGCGCATAAAGGGCGGGGATGGGAAACGTTCACCGACCATGCCATCATGAAGATCAGCAGCGACTGCGAACATGTGGTGTTTCTGCTCTGGGGCAGGAATGCCAGAAACAAGGCAGGAATGATCGACCGTTCCAGACACCTCGTCCTGGAAGCGGCGCATCCTTCACCGCTGTCCGCTTATAACGGTTTTTTCGGCTGCCGGCATTTTTCAAAGGCAAATGAATATCTCACAGAACACGGGAAAGAAGGGATCGTATGGCAGATACCGAATCTCTGAAAAAAGGAACAGAAGAATGGGTCATGGCAAGGAAAAACCGAAACCATGGCCTTTTGCCATTGAAAGAGGCATTGAACGAATGCGGGAATCCGCAGAATGATGTGGAAATCGTGCATATTACCGGCACAAACGGCAAGGGCAGTACCCTGAATTATCTGAAGGATATACTCATGGCGCACGGCTTTTCTGTCGGGACATTCACCTCCCCGCATCTCGTCGCGCACCGTGACAGGATACGGATCAATGACAAATGGATCCCGGAAGATGTCTTTGCGGAATATATCAGGGAATGCATGCCGCTGATTGAAAAGTATGATCTCGGCATGTTCGAGATCGACCTTCTCGTCGCGCTTCTGTATATGCGGAAAGAAAAACCGGACTATTTTCTTGTGGAAGTCGGCATCGGCGGGAGACTGGATAATACCAACGTAATTCCGCATGCATGCATGGAAATCATTACATCCGTTGCACTGGATCATACACAGCTTCTCGGAAACAGAATCGAACAGATCGCTTTTGAAAAGGCAGGCATAATCAGAAGGGGAAGTACTGCCGTGATCGGTCACCTGGATCCGGAAGCGGAGCAGATTATCCGCATGCATGCATACGACAGACAGGCAAATGTGATCCGTACACCGGACTATCAGAGCACCGGTGTAAACACCATGCACGCATATAATGATGACTATGTTCTGTCATCTGCGGCAGAGTATCAGAAACATAATGCATGTACTGCTTTGACGGCCGCGTGGGTACTTGGAATTGATATTCATGATGAAAAAACCAAGCGGGCGGTAAAAGAAAGTCTGTGGGCCGGGAGGTTTGAAATTGCGGGTACAGATCCGGTGATCCTTCTGGACGGGGCGCATAATGAGGAAGGGATGCGCGCGTTATGCAGCTCTCTTCATAATGTTCCTGAACCTGTTTACGCTGTGTTCAGCGCACTGAAAGACAAGCAGGTTCGCGTCATGGCAGAACTGCTGCGTTCACACTGCAGAAAACTCTGGATCACACGGTTTTCAAACGCGCGGATGGACACTTCGGAAAACATGCATGCATTGCATGGATATTATGAAGAAGACTGGAAAACAGCTGTACGGAAAGCACTTGATTCAGCAGACAGAAAGGGAACCGTGCTGATTACGGGATCTCTGTATTTTATCAGCGAAGTCAGAAAAAGTTTTCTCCGAGGCGAGTTCCGGAAACAGAAAAAATCATAAGAAAAAACTGAAAAAAAAACCGCAGACGCGGACTGAAAAACGGAAGTTTTGATATACATCGATAGGCACTATGTTATAATGAAAGCGTATTCATTTATTTCAGGAGGCAAT
>CACZPD010000019.1 GCA_902782955.1 uncultured Erysipelotrichaceae bacterium | reverse complement strand
GTGATTACACCTGTTCCCGGAGTCATGAACACACGGGCGATGGACTTCTTACGACGTCCTGTTCCCATATAGGTAACTGCTGATTTCTTCTTCGTTGCCATATGTCCCTTCCTCCTTATTTAACCTTCAGCTCAACAGGCTTCTGAGCTGCATGCGGATGATCCGGACCCATGTATACGAATACATGCTTTCTCATCACATCTCCGAGTTTGTTGTGCGGCAGCATTCCTTTGATTGCCTTTTCAACCCACTCAACCGTGTACTTTTCGCGCATAACTTTTGTACTTCTTGTACGCAGTCCGCCCGGGTACATGGAATGGCTGTAATAGAATTTTTTGAAATCCTGGTCACCGCTGATCTTTACCTTATCGGCGTTTACGACGATAACGTAATCTCCACAGTCAACATTCGGTGTATATGTTGGCTTGTGCTTGCCTTTTAAAATAGTCGCGACTCTGGTGGCAAGACGGCCCAGAGTACAGTCAGTCGCATCTACTACGTACCACTGACGTGTAACTTCGCTTGGTTTCAGCATCGTTGTCTGACGCATGTTTTTTCCTCCTAAATGTAGTTTCCGGGGCTACATTTAAAATGCTGGACAACGACCATTATATGAAAATCATGGAAAAAGTCAATCATTTTCTGCTTCAGCAAGCCGGTTTTTTGCATTTTCCGCATCTTCGAATTCCAGCGGTACAGAATCGCCGTTATTCTGCTTCCCTGCCCATGCGAGAATACCCTCTTTCAGGGACAGTGCCGCTTTATAATCTGTATCCGGATCTTTCAGCACAAACTCCGCTCTGAGACCGTTGTCTTCGTACAGATACAGCCATCCCCTGACCTGCTGGCAGTGTCTTCCCGTAAATGCATATACCCGTGGGAGTACCTTATCGGCAGCCCGTTTTTCCAGGTCTTCCAGCTGCCAGTCATACGGCAGTTCATCTCCCGTCAGGAACTCCCGGATCATCGCCTGTTCATTCAGGGCGGCGATCTCGAAATAATCCACCCGTACCAGAGTCAGCCCGCATGCCGGCGCATTTTTGTTTACAGCTGTCTTGGACTTCGCTTCGAGTATCTTTTTCACTTCTTCCGTCGGGATCTTCCCCCTGCCGACTTCCATCAGTACACCGCTCATCATGCGCACCATGTACCGGAGAAAGCCTTTGCCTGTGAATGACATCCGGATCAGGTCACCTTCCTGTCTGACCGTAATGTCGGTTATCGTACGAACCTGATTCGGTGTTTCCTCATATGTATTCGCGTTGAAGGATGAAAAATCATGCGTTCCGACAAGATACCGTGATGCTTCCCGCATCCTGTCCGCATCCATTTTCACCGGTGTCTGATACGCGTTATCCTTCAGAAAGACATCATACGGTCCGGTATTGATCAGATAATCATACTGCTTCAGGCGGACATTGTACCGGGCATGGAACAGTTCATCCGTTTCCTCTATATCTGTAATATGGATATCCCCGGGAAGCTTGCGGTTCAGCACGCCCTGCCACTTCCTGGCGCTGATATCCATATCGCAGTCAAACATAAAAACCTGTCCTCTGGCGCTTACACCCCTGTCCGTCCTTCCGGAAGCGGTAATGGGGATCCTTTTGTGCGCGACAAAAGACAGGACTTCTTCGATCTTTTCCTGGACGGATCTTCCGTTCTTCTGTGACTGCCATCCGTCATATGCGCTGCCTACATACGCAGCTGTGCATTTAAATCTTCTCATAGGACCGCCATTCCGATCATCCCGGCAAGGATAAGACCCGCACAGACCAGCAGGACGAAATCCCTGCTTTCCATCTTCAGCTGCTTATACCGCGTGCGTGGCTGCCCCGGCGCATATCCGCGTGCTTCCATGGCATTGGCCAGATCTTCCGCCCTCTGGAAAGCGGAAACGAACAGCGGAACGATCAGGGAAAGAATGGCTGTGATCCTTTCCATCATCTTCCCTTCCTTCAGGTCCACGCCTCTGGATTCCTGTGCTTTCATGATCCGCATTGTTTCATCGATGAGATCCGGAATAAACCGCAGGGCAATACTGATCAGCATTGCGATCTCATGTGCGGGAACATGGATCTTCTGAAACGGCTTCAGCAGGTCTTCAATACCCATGGTCATATCCAGCGGCTTTGTCGTGGCGGTCAGACATGTGGTGATCATGATCATCAGCAGGAGCCTGACAGCGATATACAGCGTATTGAATACTGCGTCACTCCAGATCACGATACTCCCCATCTGAAGCAGTACATACCCTGTCTTCACGACCAGGATATTGATGATCAGAAGGAACACCAGCATGAACAGCATGGGCTTCATCGCTTTGAAAATAAAGGAAAAACTCAGTTTCGCAAGGATGATGACCATGGAAACGATGACGAAAAGGATCCCGTATCCGATCCATCCCGAAGGAATGAAGATCGCGATCAGCATCATCAGCATCGCCAATATTTTTGCCCGCGGATCCATCTTATGGATCGGTGAATCCATCGGTATATATCTTCCCAATGTCAGATTATCCATTTCTGACCTCTTCTCTAAGTGCTTCCGCCAGCGCGTCGACAGAGCGGATCGTGCCGGAGAGGGAGAAGCCTTTTGCCTTCAGTATTTCCTTCATCCGGATCAGTGCCGGCGGCAGGATACCCATCGATTCGCATTCCTTCGCGTCCCTGAAAAAAGTATCCTTGTCCTGATGGATCCGCACTTTCCCGTCCTCGAGAACGACGACATCGTCACAGTACTGATACACCTGTTCCATATCATGCGTCACGATCAGGATCGTTTTGTGAAACTGTCTGTTCAGACGGTAAAACAGGGACATCATTTCCTTTGTGCCCATCGGGTCCAGTCCGGCTGTCGGTTCATCCAGGACCAGGATCTTCGGATCCATGGCCAGGATATCGGCGATCGCCACCCGGCGTTTCTGCCCGCCGCTGAGTTCCAGCGGGCTCTTCTCATATATATCTTCACTCAGCCCGACCAGGGCCAGGGCTTCCTTTGCCTTCTTCTTCGCGTCTTCCTCCGATACGCCGAAATTCTTCGGTCCGAAGATGACATCCTTGATCACGGTCTCCTCAAACAGCTGATATTCCGGGAACTGGAAAACCAGGCCGACATCCTTGCGGAGCGGCTTCAGATTCTTCGGCTTTTCGCCTGCCTTGATCGTCCGGCCGAGAATCTGTATCTCCCCTTCACTCGGCAGCAGGAGGGCATTCAGATGCTGGATCAGGGTGCTCTTGCCGGAACCGGTGCGTCCGATAACGGCAGTGATCTTCCCCTCTTCCAGCGTCAGGTCGACGCCGTCCAGCGCCCGGTATTCATACGGTGTGCCGGGACTGTAAACATAGCTTACTTTTGAGAACGTAATCGACATAATTCCTCCGCCAGTTCTTCCATGCTCATAAACGGTCTGAGCCGCACGCCTCTTTTGTTCAGGCTGCGGATCAGCTGCGCGCTGAACGGGATATCCAGACGCATCCGGTTCAGCCTGTCCTGATCGGAAAAGATCTCGGCCGGCGTTCCTCTCAGCACGAGCTTTCCGTGATCCATGACAAGTACGCTGTCGCTTCCCGCGACTTCATCGATGTCATGGGTAATGGAAAGGATCGTCAGTCCGCTTTCGTCATGCAGGCTGCGGATGACCTTTTTGATCTCGTCTTTTCCCTGCGGGTCCAGCATGGAAGTCGCCTCATCAAAGATCAGCACTTCCGGTGCCATTGCCAGGACACCCGCAATGGCTACGCGCTGTTTCTGCCCGCCGCTGAGGTTGCCCGGTTCCTTGTCCAGATATTTGGTCATACCGACTTTGCCCGCAAATGTCTCGATAATCTCATCCATCTTTTCCCGTTCAACACAGTGGTTCTCCAGCCCGAAGGCGATATCATCCCGTACGGTGGAGCCGATGAACTGGTTGTCAGGGTTCTGGAAGACGATGCCGATCCGGCGCCTGATCTCCGTCAGGTTTTCATTGTTCAGCTCATAGCCGCAGATATTGATCGTCCCGCTCCTCTTTTCCAGAAGACCGGCCAGCAGCTTCGCGACCGTGGACTTTCCGCTGCCGTTATGGCCGATGATCGTTGTATAGCTTCCCTTTTCCACGGAGAAAGAGACATCACTTACCGTCATGTCGTTTCCGTTATAGGAAAAAAACAGATTTTTTACTTCTACAGATTTCATGTTTACTCCTGAAAAGCCTATATATTATATAACAAAAATATCCGGATCGAAGGTTATATTCCCTCATTCCGGATATCTTTCAGTATTTCTTTTTCTTCTTCGGTGCATTCCCTGCCTTCCAGAAGGTCCGGCCTTGCCTGCAGGGTAAGCCGCAGGGATTTCTCAAGACGGTATCTGCGGATCGCTTCATGGTTTCCTCCCAGAAGCACTTCCGGCACTTTCTTCCCGTTGTATTCCGCCGGACGGGTATACTGCGGATATTCCAGCAGTCCGTTTTCAAATGATTCCTCTGCCGTGCTCTCCGAACGGATGATGCCGGGCAGAAGCCGGATCACGGAATCCGCGATGATCTGCGTCGCAAGTTCCCCGCCGCTCAGAATGTAATCCCCCAGGGAGAATATCCTGTCCGTATGGTCAAGGATCCTGGCATCGATGCCTTCATAATGCCCCGCAATAAGGATGATCTGTTCCTCTTCAGCGAGGGCATGGGCCGTTTCCTGCCGGTATGTCTCCCCGGCCGGCGAAGTCAGGATGACCGTACTGTTTTCCGTGCGTACGCTTTCCAGGGCTTTGAACACCGGCGGATAGCGCATGATCATTCCCGCTCCCCCGCCGTATGGGGAATCATCAATCCGCCGGAACGATCCTTCCGCAAATTCACGGATATCAACGATCCGGATCTCCGCGATACCTTTTTCCGCCGCCCTTTTGATCAGAGGCATTTTCAGAAAGCCTTCATACGTTTCCGGAAACATGGTCAGTATTTTGATTTCCATACCATTTGAAAAACATGTGAATCGATCACATGTTATTTTATTCCTTTCACTAACCGCTCTGCTTCTTCCTGCGTGACCGGTGCGTTTTTGCAGTTGAAGGCATACTGGTACTCCGCATCAGACCAGTACACATCCTCGACCAGGCCGTCATTCCCTTTGAAAAGTACGGAAACACCGTCCATATCGACTGTTTCGATCTTCTGGAAACTGCCGGTATCGAAATCAACTCCCTTTGTCTTCAGGACAGCCTTGCGCACTGCCATGCCGATCTGTCCGTTGTCATTTGAATACTGGATCTCCATTTCTGTTTTGGAAAGAGCCAGATATTTGACATTCGGATGCGTTTCGCATACAGGTTCAGGAAGTTCGATTTCAAAACCCGCAACGATCTCTGCCTGTTTTTCATTCGGCAGTTCTGTCCATACGCCGACAGGCTCCTGACCGAACGAGGGGATCATCTGATTTCCTCCCAGGAAACCGCCGCCGCGTGAACTGATGAGCAGAAAGCCCATCACAACGGCAAAAGCAATCAGAATAGGAAAGATGTTATCCGAAATGAAGGATTTCTTTTCTTTCTTTTCACTCATAAATTTCCTCTTGTGCAGAAGAATACTGCGATATCTTATTCCTCTGTTTCAAAATCAATGTACTGTCCGTTCAGGGCCTGCGCCTGGTTGGCAACATTCAGCACATCGCTGATGATGGCGCCGTTCTCCGTATACATCTTCTTGCATACAGTCACAGCGGTCTTCTCTTTCACTGTGTCATATCCGCTGTCACCGAGGATCTGCATAAAGCGGTCTTCATTCTCGTCAGCGTCAAATACTGCCTTGTGGCGGATGACGATCAGTGTTTCCGGTTCATATTTCTTATTCAGTTCTTCGTTCTGACCGAGAAGATCATTGATGAAAGCCGGTTTCAGATACGGATATACAGTTGCCAGTTCCTTCACTGCCTGCGGATACGCATCCTCTTCCTCATCATCTTTGATTTCCAGAAAGTTGATTTCTTCATCTTCGTTTGCGTTTTCGTCGTCTGTTTTTTCTTCCGGAGCATTGAGCCTGTCGTTCAGAAGCTTGAGAGCGATTCCGAACGTGAATCCTGCCGCTACAGCCAGTGCGCCGAACAATGTTCTGTGAAACATAGTTACCTCCATCGTTTGAGAGTATTTATTATATCATATTATTCTGCTTTTCAAGATATTCCATGATATCTACGGCATTGGATGCGGCACCTTTGCGGATCTGATCCCCGCAGCACCACAGTGCAAAGCCCTTTTCACTTGTCAG
>CACZPD010000018.1 GCA_902782955.1 uncultured Erysipelotrichaceae bacterium | reverse complement strand
TGCCTTCTCCCTGCGGATATGCTGTTCACGTGCCTGCAGCGTCAGAACAAATGCTCTTCTGCCTTCCGTATCGACAGTCTCGCCGACGATACGGCCCGGCAGTTTGCGCATCAGTTTCTTGCCTGTCGCCATAAAGCCGAGATACGGTCCGCCGTAGGACAGCGGCATACCGAGCGGCTGTCCTTCGCCGACAGCGATATCAGCGCCTTCTTCTGCCGGTGTGGGCAGGAGGCACATCGCAAACGGATCCATTCCCAGAATCAGGTTTCCGCCTAGAGCATGGATCTGATCGGCAGCTGCCCTGACATCTTCGATGACGCCGTAGTAGTTCGGCTGCTGGAGATAAACGCAGGAAACTTCCTTATCGGAGATCGATGCGATATCCGTCTTTCCGTCCTTTACCGGCAGGGTGATGACTTCATCGCCGTTTGCCCAGCAGTATGTACGGATGACTTTCATCGTATCCGGATGGACAGCTTCCGAAACATATACTTTTCTCTTCTTCGGCGTACGGCACATGGAAACGGCTTCTGCCGCTGCCACTGCACCGTCGTAAACAGACGCGTTGGCCACATCCATGCCTGTCAGTTCACAGATCATGGTCTGGTATTCGAATATGGACTGCAGGACGCCCTGTGAGATCTCAGCCTGGTAGGGTGTATATGCCGTCACGAATTCTTCTTTTGAAACAACGCTTTTTACGATCGCCGGGATATAGTGCTGATACGCACCTGCACCGCGGAATACAGATTCATAGATCTTGTTTTCCGAAGCGATGCGGCGCATGATCTTCTCTGCTTCCAGCTCGCTCTTTCCTTCCGGAAGATCCAGTCCGCCTTTCACTTTCAGATCATCGGGAATATCCCGGTAAAGATCTGCCATCGATGAAAAGCCGGCCTGTTTCAGCATTTCCTCCTGCTGTGAAGCAGTTGAAGGAATATAGCTTCCCATTTTAATGTTCCTCTTCTTCGCAGACTTTTTCGTACGCTTCCGCATCCAGCAGGTCTTCTGTATCGCTGACATCTGTCAGTTTGAACAGCCATGCGCCGTACGGATCGTTGTTGATCAGTTCCGGGCTGTCCATGAGTTCTTCATTGACTGCACTGACTGTTCCGCTTACCGGTGAATAAACATCGGAAACCGCCTTGACGGATTCAACATCACAGATCGTTTCGCCTTTTACTGCTTCGGCATCTTCTTCCGGCAGATTGACGAATACGAGGTCACCCAGGGCATCCTGAGCGAAATCTGTCAGTCCGACTTCACATTCCGTATCGGAAATAAAACGGACCCATTCATGTGTTTTGGAATACTTTAATTCTTTCGGTGTGTTCATGCTTATTTCTCCTTCTTATAAAACGGCAGTACCGTAACAACGCCTTCAATTTTCCTTCCGCGGACATCCGCTTCAACAACGGTGCCAGGTTCGTATGCTTCATCAACCAGTGCCATGGCATAGGCACCCTTGAGATACGGCAGGAATGTCCCGGATGTCGTATGACCGATCTTCTGACCGTTCAGATATACATCGCAGTGTTCCCTGACGATACCCCTGCCGGTGACCTTGATGCCGATACGGTGCCTGTTCTTGCGGGCAGCGATACCCTCACGGCCGATGAATTCCTTGTTCATCTTAACGCCGAAATCAAGACCTGTTTCCAGCGGGCTGACAGTCTCATCCATTTCATGCCCGTAGAGAGGCATCGAAGCTTCAAGACGCAGTGTATCACGCGCGCCGAGTCCGCACGGGATAACCCTCTCATCCTTCAGGATCTCATTCCAGAGGAACGGCGCATCTTCCGGCTTGCAGTAGATCTCAAAGCCGTATTCACCGGTATAACCTGTCTGGGAAACGATGACATCTTTTCCCAGGATCTGCGTTGTGATAAAGCTGTAATACTTCTGCGGCAGTTCCGTATACTGTCCGAGAATATCGCCGGAAAGCGGTCCCTGCAGCGCGAGCTGCGCATATTCGTCGGAAACATCCTTAAACTCAACTTCACCGGTGATGTGTTCTTTCATCCACGCAACATCCTTCATGCGGTTGGATGCGTTGACGACCACGAAGAATTCATCCTCCGCCATACGGTATACGATCAGATCGTCAACACAGCCGCCGTCTTCATAGCACATGACGCCGTAGCGCACTCTGCCGATCTTCAGATTCGTATAGTCATTGGTCAGGATGTAATTGAGATTTTTCAGCGCGTCCTTTCCCTTGAATGTGACTTCTCCCATATGGGAAACATCGAAAAGTCCCGCTTTTTCACGAACCGCCATGTGTTCCTGGATAACTCCGCCCGGATACTGCACAGGCAGAAAATACCCTGCAAAGTCGACGATCCTGCCCTTCAGGGCAACATGTTCCTCATACAGAGGTGTTTTCAATGTCATATGATCCTCCTCCAATTCATACATATTCCTGCAACAATATTCTAATTGATTTTCAGTAATAAGAAAACACGCTTTCCCATAAAGAAAAAGACAAACGGGGTTTCCTCCGTCTGCCTCTGCAGTTTCATGAATCGCTACAGGTCTTTCTTCACCATGACATCAGTATCCGTCCGGTACACTTCCGTAAATCCATGCGCGAGAAACAGCCTGATAGCCGGATTATCTGCAGCGATCCGGTCATAAAGCACCCTGATTCCGTTTTCACGTGCGGCATCACACAGAAGTTCCAGACCTCCGAAACCGTATCCTTTACCGCGCATTGGTGCATATATGAGGACATCCGCCAGAAAGATGTCCTGATCTTCATCATAATGCCATGCACATTCTCCGACGAATTCATCATTTCTGTTTTTCAGATACCGGTAAAAGCGTCTTCCTTCCGGAT
>CACZPD010000017.1 GCA_902782955.1 uncultured Erysipelotrichaceae bacterium | reverse complement strand
GAGCCTATATCATACTGTGCCAGCGCGTGATCAAAAAACTTCTGCGTATTCCGGTGCAGTACAGATAAATTAATCAGAAAATTACTCTTATCAGGCATGTCTGTCCCCTTTCAGACCGATAGTTGGAAATCCTATTATCCCTGTATATTTTAGACCAAAACAATTTCTCCTTCAATAAAGATGACATTGAAAAAAGCAGGTCTCCCTGCTTTGTATATCTTTACTCTTTAAAACCTTCCTAGATCTTCTGGCGCACCGCTGATTCGATGAAGCATACCCGGTCGGGATTATGCCTGCTCTGGGTATATTCGAACATGACGCCGCGTGAATTGAACACCTGTCCGCTGACGCACAGGATGAAGTGTGTATTGGACAGCTTCAGATATTTTTCATCCATTTCATCCGACGCTTCCGCCGTCACTTTCCGGCGGCTGTTCGTGATCGTCATGCCCAGGCCTTCTTCCAGATATTTATAGATCGAATCGGCTGCGATCTCTTTTGTCAGTTCCGGCATTTCGGACACCAGGAACCAGTTTTTATCCAGAATGATCGGGTCTTTTCCAAGAATGCGCTGACGGAGGATATGGAAAAGCTCCGTCCCGGTATCAAAGCCTGTGAGCAGGCTTGTCTCCGGATCACATATGATCTTTTTGAAACGAATGATTTTTGTGCGGATCTTGATATCGTTGCGGGATGCGGCTTCCGCTAAACTCTCGATTCCTCCAACGGAAAAGATACTGCGGTTGATCCGGTTCTGATAAATCACCTGCACGCCCCTGCCGTGCTGCGGCAGAAGATATCCTTCAGAAGTCAGCACGGAAAGCGCCCTGCGCACGGTATTGCGTGAACACGCAAAACGGGAAGCGTAGTAATTTTCAGATGGAAGGAAATCTCCAGGTTTGTATTGTCCGCTCTCGATTTCCGCTTTTATTGTTCGGTATATCGGTTCGAATTTTTGTGCGGGCATTGTCGTATTCCTTTCTACTTACATTATAAGATTTTATGTTGTTTAAACAAGTCTTTTTCAAAATTTATGAAAGCGCTTGACTTGTTTAAACAAGTTGATATAATGAAGATACAAGACATGTTTAAACAAGTCAGTTTAAACAAGCAGGAGGTTAAAATGGGGAAATTCACAGAAGACGCCGGCAAACTTTTAGAATTCGTCGGCGGCAAATCCAACATTAATGCAATCACCCACTGCGTTACACGTATGCGCTTCGTCCTCGCTGATCCGAAGAAAGCGAACATCAAGAAAATCGAGTCGCTTCCGAGTGTAAAGGGGACATTCACACAGGCCGGTCAGTTCCAGGTCATCATCGGCAATGAAGTCGCAGACTTCTACAAGGAATTCACATCCATCGCAGGCATCGAAGGCGTATCCAAGGACGCTGCCAAGAATGCCGCCAAGGACAACCAGACACCGCTGCAGAAGATCATGTCCAACATCGCAGAGATCTTCGCACCTCTGATTCCTGCCATCATCTGCGGAGGTCTTATTCTCGGTTTCCGCAACATTCTGGAAATAGCAGTCGTTCTCGAGGAAGGCACGTTCCTTGCCGGAATGCACAAATTCCTCTGGATTATCGGTGAAGCCGTCTTCCACATGGGTATCCCGGTCGGCATCTGCTGGTCCGTTCAGAGAAAAATGGGCGGCACACCGATGCTTGGTATCGTTCTCGGTCTTACGCTGATCTCCGGTCAGCTCGTCAATGCATACGGTGTTCCCGCTATGGCTGCGGACGCATGGGCTCCGACCTATGTATGGAACTTCGGTTTTGCGAGCTTCCGTATGATCGGTTATCAGGCACAGGTACTTCCTGCAATTATGGCGGCATTTACGCTGACGTATCTGGAACGGTTCTTCAAGAAGATCGTCCCGCAGGTACTGCAGATGATCCTCGTTCCGTTCTGCTCGCTCCTGCTTGCAGTAATGGCAGCGCACTTCATCCTCGGTCCGATCGGCTGGAAAGTCGGTGAATGGGTCTCCGCAGTAGTTATGGCTGGTATCTCCGGCAAGTTCAGAGTCCTGTTCGGCGCTGTATTCGGTTTCTTCTATGCACCGCTGGTCATCACAGGTCTGCACCACATGTCCAATGCGATCGACCTCCAGCTCATCAATTCCACCGGCGGAACAATGCTGTGGCCTATGATCGCTCTCTCCAATATCGCTCAGGGTTCTGCTGTTGCAGGTATGTCCTATCTGCAGAGAAAGAACACAAGGGCGCAGGAAGTCAACTATCCTTCCATGATCTCATGCTGGCTCGGTGTAACTGAACCCGCTATGTTCGGTATCAACCTGAAGTATCAGTGGCCGTTCTTCTGCGCCATGACAGGTTCCTGCCTTGCGGCAGTCGTCTCCACACTGTTCGGCGTAACAGCTGCTTCCATCGGTGTCGGCGGTCTCCCGGGCATTATCTCCATCTTCCCGAAATTCATGCTGATCTTCGCGATCGCAATGCTGGTTGCGCTGGTTGTTCCGTTCATTCTGACAGTCATCATCGGCAGAAACAAGATCAACCCGGAAACAGGCGAACTGTACTCCGACGAAGCTGAAGAAGAGGAAGAAGCTCCGGCTGAAAAAGTATGGACAGAAGCACAGAAGGCAGAAGCACTCGCTGCTCCGGTAGCAGGCAAACTGATCCCGATCACAGAAGTAGAAGACCAGGTATTCTCATCAAAAGCAATGGGTGACGGCTTCGCGATCGATCCGGCAGACGGAAAGATCTACGCACCGTTCTCCGCAGAGGTAACAGTAGCCTTCCCGACAGGTCATGCCTACGGACTGAAAGCCGCAAACGGCAGGGAAGTCCTGATCCATATCGGCATGGACACAGTTGAACTGGAAGGCAAAGGATTCAAATCATATGTCAATCAGGGTGACTTCGTCAACCAGGGCGACCTGCTTGTCGAAGTAGACCTCGACTATATCAGAAGTCAGGGCAAACCTGTTGTTACACCGGTCATCCTGACAGACGGCACACCGGTAACGCTCACAAAGACAGGAACAGTCAACGCTAAAGAAACAGGCTTCGTTACTCTCGGCTGAGCAAAGGAGGTCTAAATGAGCTTGCATGATAAAGTAGTTTATCAGATCTATCCAAAATCCTATCAGGATTCCAACCATGACGGATGGGGCGATATCCAGGGTATTATCTCCCGCCTGGATTATCTGAAAGAACTTGGTATCGATTACATCTGGTTCAACCCGATGACCGTATCCCCGCAGAAAGACAACGGCTACGATGTCGCGGACTACCGCACATTCGATCCCCGTTACGGTACGATGGAAGATTTTGAGAAGCTCAGTGCGGAAGCACAGAAACGCGGCATCAATATCATGTTCGACATGGTATTCAATCACTCTTCCACGGAACACGAATGGTTCAAAAAAGCCCTGGCCGGCGACCAGACATACAAAGACTACTACATCTGGCGCAAAGGCAAGGCACCGGGTGTCCCTCCGACCAACTGGCAGTCCAAGTTCGGCGGACCGGCTTGGGAATATGTCGAGAAATTCGACGAATGGTACCTGCACCTGTTTGATGTCACACAGGCGGACCTGAACTGGGAAAACCCGAAAGTCAGACAGGAATGCGCTGATATCGTCAACTTCTGGCGCAGCAAAGGCGTACATGGATTCCGTTTCGATGTCGTCAACCTGATCTCGAAGGCAACCGTGGACGAGGATGATCCCAACAACTATGACGGCCGTCAGTTTTACACGGACGGACCGCGTGTCCATGAATATCTGCAGGGACTTTCCGCAGCGAGCTTCGGCCAGGATACAGACGGCATGACCGTCGGTGAAATGAGTTCCACGACCATGGACAACTG
>CACZPD010000016.1 GCA_902782955.1 uncultured Erysipelotrichaceae bacterium | reverse complement strand
CTTCAGATAGATCTTTACCGGGACAAGCGTATATCCTTTTGTCTTGACTTTCTGATACATTTTGCTGATCTCAGCTTTATGCAGCAGCAGTTTTCTGTCACGTGTTTCATCCACGTTGAACTGATTGCCGAATTTATACGGAGAGATATGCATACCCTTGATCCAGGCTTCCCCGTCATAGATGGAAATATAGGAATCCTTGAACTGTACTCTTCCCTCACGGATGGATTTGATCTCCGTTCCGGTAAGGACCATACCTGCTTCATATCTGTCTTCCAGAAAATAATCATGGGAGGCACGGCGGTTAACAGCTACAGTTTTTATGTTTTTATCTACAGGCATTATGCTCTGCCTCCTTTCTTTTCTTTTTTGGCAGCGAGTTCAAAATCGATCGTTCCGTTTTCCTTGCTGGCGGAAACAACTGTGATCCTGACCTTCTGGCCGAGACGGTAAGATCTGCCCTGCCAGTCACCGACCAGGGCCATCTCATCCTGTACATATGTATAGTAATCATCCGTCAGACTGTGGATATGCACAAGGCCTTCGATCGTATTATCCAGTTCCACAAAGAAGCCGAATGAGGTTACGGAAGAGATGATACCGTCATAGGTCTCATTGATATGTCCTTCCATGTATTCTGCTTTCTTCATGTCCTCGACTGCGTATTCCGCATTCTGACTGGCTCTTTCGCGGATGGATGACTGTTCAGCCGCTTCTGCGCATTTTCCTTCATCCGGCAGGAATTCTTCCGGATCGATACAGTTTTCAAATACATATTTCCGCAGCATCCTGTGCACCATCAGATCCGGATATCTCCTGATCGGTGAAGTGAAGTGCAGATACTCTTCCTCTCCGAGTCCGAAATGACCGGTGCAGTTGTTGTCATATTTTGCTTTCTGCATGCATCTCAGTAGGGATTTGCTGATGACGGGAAATGTCGGCAGGTTCTTTGTTTCTTCCAGATACTTCTGGATCTGGTTCGGATACAGCTTTCCTTTTCCTGTTACCAGTTTCTTTCCAAGCAGCTGCGATATGTTGATAAAGGACTGCAGTTTCTTTGCCTGCGGTTCCCCGTGCACACGGTACACGGAAGGAATATCACGGCTGTTCATCATCTGTGCGACGCAGACATTGGCGGCGATCATACAGTCTTCAATGACCATTTCCGCTTCTTTCCGCTCTTCCCTGATGACATCAACAGGTTTTCCATTCTCATCCACCAGGATCTTCGCTTCAGGAGAGTCAAAATCCAGTGCTCCTTTCGAATGACGCTTTCTGCGGATAAGACGTGCACAGTCCCTGAGATCTTCCAGCATTTCGATCAGATCGCTGTATTTTTCCCTGACCGCTTCATCTCCTTCATAGATGAGATTGACATTTTTATATGTCATCCGGGCGTGAGAGTGGATCACACTCTCATACAGTTCATAATCCGTTACATTCCCCTCAGGACCGATCTTCATCTCACAGGTCAGCGTGAGTCTGTCTTCATCCGGATTCAGGGAGCAGATACCGTTGCTCAGTTCATGCGGCAGCATCGGTACGACACGGTCTGTCACATATGTGGAACATCCCCTTCTGTATGCTTCACGGTCAAGCGGGGTGCCTTCCTCCACATAATGGGAAACATCCGCAATGCTGACTTTCAGAGTATAGGAATCATCATTCCTGACAATGCTTACAGCGTCGTCAAAGTCCTTGGAATCATCGCCGTCAATGGTAACGGTGACTTCATCCCGCAGATCTTTCCTGCCAACGATCTCAGTCTCTGATACGGAAGAAGGTACTTCCTCTGTCTGCTTTTTGACATCCTCCGGAAATTCCGGGTCTACCCCGTTTTCCAGCAGTATGGAAAGGATATCCATGCCGGGATCATCTTTATGTCCGATGACCCGAACTGCCCGCAGTACAAGCCTTCTGCCGTACTGTTCGATCTCACATAACACTTTCAGTCCTTCCACCGGAACGATGCTTCTGTCTGTCAGAATCGTATATGTACTCTTCTGCAGAAGCGTGTCATCCGGTATCAGTTTCAGCGATTTCCCGTGATTCACATATGTCGCCACCGCTGTCAGACGGAAGCGGTTCAGGACCTTCAGAACGATGCCGGCATTGGATTCTTTTTTCTGCACCCGGAACAGGACTGTATCCTGATCCATCGCATCCTTCAGATCTGCTTTGGGAACAATGAACGTTCTGCCGTCTTCTGTCGAAACGATCCCGTCACCGTCTTTTGTGATATGGACACTGCCTTTTTCAGCATTTGCCTTATCCAGGGAAAAGTAATGATTTCCCTTTTCACAGATGATCTCACAGGAAGAAACAAGATCATCAAGGGCAGTCTTAAAACGCGCTGTATCTACCTTCCCTTCTTTTTCAAGGGCTCTTTTCAGCTCAGCGTATGTGCAGTATTTCTTCGGCCAGTTTTCGATCACTGTCCTGATTTCCTGTGTGTAGTCTCTCATATTCTTCAAAGGAAAAGCCGGTCATGCCGGCTTGTTTTTTAAACTAAACGAATCAGTATCACTAACGCAAAGAACAGGATTCCGAGTACCATGGTGGCATTCGAGATAACTTTTTCCGATCCTCTTTCCTTGACATTTGCGAATAAGTTCAATCCGCCGTTTCCTGTAAATGCGCCGGAAATACCGTCGGATTTTCCGCTTTGCAGTAATGACAGAATAATCAACATTGCCGACACGATCATTATTAGTGCGTTAAGCATATAAAATACTCCTTTCGCATGCTGAAACATTATATCATTGCTTTACAGCACGCGCAATCTGTTCTTTATTCAAGTCCTGCCAGCAATGCGCTGTAGAATGCATTGACGTCATCTGCTGTCCATTCTACATTCGGATCAAAATCATTATCGGAAAGTTCTGCTTTTCCGTCGTCTGTCAAAGCATATTCGCCGGTGCCCTGCAGACTTTCCAGCGAAAACTGGAACTCTTCAGGATCGTCGATTCCGGAAACGAATTCCTTTGCGGTTTTTGTAAGATCTTCAGCAGACGGTTTGTTCTTCATGTACCAGTCCATCATGCGGTAGTTGATATCCATTGTGGTATACCACGTGCCGGCTACACCCTGATGAACATGATCATGCGCTTCTTGCAGAAGATCCTGCAGGGAAGCAGTATTCGGTTCAACTTCACAGCCTTCATCACAGCCGCCTTCGTTTCCCTTCTGGGCTTTTACGATCTCAGCAGTTTCCTTTGCCAGACGGTCTTTCAGAGCAGCCAGTTTTTCATCTGTCCAATAATCATCCGGTGAGATCTCATCCGCGTTCAGATCGCATGTTTCATCATCATAGGCGACGATCTCGCCGTTGTCGATGAACAGGGTCAGCGGCATCCAGATGCGCATGTTTCCTTCATTGTCATAACGTACAATACCGGAATACTGGTCTTCGATCTTCTGCGCGACTTTCAGATAGAAATCCTTATCTTCTGTCTTATCCACGAAAATGTTGTAATACATGAAATCAGTTCCGCCTGCTTTTACAACTTCATTCAGATACGGGACATACTTCATGCACCATGGGCATTCCGGAAAACCGAAGAACAGGATGCCGGTTCCATGTTCCATAAAGTTCGTGACTGTTTCCTTCGTACCCTCTTTCAGTACGTTATCTGCCGGCAGACCGTAGATCTCCGCTATAGACTGTGTATCTGCTGTCGGTTCCGGTGTCGTTTCCGGCGTCGGTTCTGCTGTTGGTTTTGGGTCTTTATTCCCGCCTGTGCATCCTGCAAGCAGTGCTGCACATAATAATGCGTATGCAAGTTTTTTCATAACTTTCTTTCTCCTGTTAGGTTTAATCTATTTTCGCACAATGACAGATAACAGGCAAGTTTATTATGAAGCAGAAGAAAAGCCGTCGGATGAGACGGCTTTTCGTATGATCAATTCAATTGTCTTCAGATATTATTCGGACAGAGCCTTGACGTTGTAGAAAGCTTTCTTTCCACGGTATTCAGCAACGTCGCCTAATTCTTCTTCAATTCTCATGAGCTGGTTGTACTTAGCGATACGGTCTGTACGGCTCATGGAACCTGTCTTGATCTGGCCGGCGTTTACACCAACTACGAGGTCAGCGATCGTGCTGTCTTCAGATTCACCGGAACGGTGGGAAACAACAGCTGTGTACTGAGCCTGCTTAGCCATTTCGATTGCATCGAGAGTTTCTGTCAGAGTACCGATCTGGTTAACTTTGATCAGAACTGCGTTTGCAACGCCGAGTTCAATACCCTTCTTAACATATGTTGTGTTTGTAACGAAGAGGTCGTCACCAACGAGCTGGATCTTGTCGCCCAGACGCTTTGTGAGTTCAACCCATCCGTCCCAGTCATTCTCTGCAAGACCGTCTTCCAGAGAGATCAGCGGATACTTTTCAACCCACTTCTCATAGAGCTGAATCATGTCTTCGGAAGACTTTTCGCCTTCGCCGGAACGCTTCAGTTCATAGCAGCCCTTTTCCTCATTGTAGAATTCGGAGGAAGCTGCGTCCATTGCGAAGCATACATCTTTGCCCGGCTCATATCCAGCAGCCTTAACTGCTTCGAGCATGAGAGCCAGAGGGCCTTCGTTGCCGAGAGTCTCCAGAGGTCCGGTTCCGCCGGGAAGTGAAGAAGGAGCATAACCGCCTTCGTCGCCTACAGCTGTGTTATAGCCATAGCCCTTGAGAACTTTCTTCAGAGCATGGAAGATTTCAGCACCCATACGGATTGCTTCATGGAATGTCGGAGCGCCTACAGGCATGATCATGTATTCCTGAACATCGGAAGCAGAGTCAGCGTGCTTGCCGCCGTTGAGGACGTTCATCATCGGTACAGGGAGAACCTTTCCGTTCGGAC
Source organism: uncultured Erysipelotrichaceae bacterium (assembly GCA_902782955.1). Next base: position 222 of record CACZPD010000016.1, on the reverse strand, counting down.
CGCCGATATACTTGTAAAGAGGCAGACCGCAGGAATCAGCAGCAGCACGTGCAGCAGCCAGAGAAACTGCCAGTGTAGCGTTTGCGCCGAGGTTGGATTTGAACGGTGTTCCGTCGAGGTCGAGCATTGTCTTGTCGATCAGCGGCTGATCAAATACGTTCAGTCCGATTACCTTCGGAGCGATCTTTTCGTTGACATTCGCAACAGCCTTCAGTGTACCTG
>CACZPD010000015.1 GCA_902782955.1 uncultured Erysipelotrichaceae bacterium | reverse complement strand
TTTCAGCAGATACAGCATCATCTTCAGGTCTTCGACACTCGCGTGCATGGAGAAAGTACGTTTCGCGTCGACCATGCATACACGGGCGCCTTCCTTGTAAAGATCGTCTTCCATAGCGCTTTCCTGCCGCTCTGTGCCGGGAACCGCCGGTGAAGCGATGATGATCGTATCTGACGGACGCAGTTCGATCCTGTCATCTTCTTTTGTCGCGATCTTGTGTATTTTTTTGAAAATGGAGCTTCCTGTCCCGGCTACGATGACAAGGATGTTTTCCATATCATTGCTGAAACTTGTCAGCGGGATCTCCAGGCCTGCCGGGATATGGTAGTATCCGAGCGTTGCCATATCATGCATCAGATTGCGCAGTTCCTCGTCATAGATCATGACTTTCCGGTTGTATTTATTTGCCAGTTCGATGATCTCTATGATCCGGTAAATATTCTGGTTGAATACGGTAATGAACATTCTTCCGCGGGAATCCTCGAAATACTGTTCGATCATCGGCGTAATGCGGTGCTGCGGCGCGGAATGTCCGGCACGGAATGATCCGACCGATTCCGTCAGCAGCGCCAGTACGCCTGTATTACCGAGATCGGTAAGGCTTATGATCTCGAATTTGAAAGCATCCGTACGGGTGTCATAGTCGACGATAAACTCACCGGTATAAACGACATAGCCGTCCGGTGTGCGGATCGCGATCCCGAAGCCGTCCGCGATCGACTGTGTCGTCCCGAATGTCCTGATCTCGGTTTTGCCGATCTTGATCATGGAATTCCTTCTGACCCTGTGGATACGGACATCCTTCATCCCCAGTTTTTTGATCTTTCTCTCAAACATCAGGGCTGTCAGCGGTGCCATATAGATCGGGACATCCGGCATCTCCTTCAGAAGGCTCGGAAGCGCCGCCATGACATCGTCATGACCGTGTGTGATGAATATACCTTTGATCCTGTCCTGATGCTGTTTCAGATAAGTGAAGTCAGGAATGATCATTTCAATACCTAACTGATCACCGGGATATTTCAGACCGCATTCCATGACAAATATTTCATCCCCGATCTCGACGACATACATGTTCTTGCCGTCTTCATCAAGGCCGCCCAATGCAAAAATGCGTACTTTGCTCATAGACATTATCCTCCAATCATTCTGGTGCTCTGTTAAGTGTATTATAGAACAACTGTTTCCGAAATCACAATACCACTTTGCCGTCCAGTGAATAGCTGTGAATGCCTGTGATCTCGACGTTTACGATCTGATCCTTCAGACTGGCCGGCCCGGTGAAATTCACCAGTTTGTTTTCTGCGCTGTATCCGGAATATACATCTGTTTTTTTCTTTGATGACCCTTCGCACAGGACCTGCAGCACTTTTCCGAGATACTTCTGATTGTTTTCATTGGCATATCTGCCGATCTTTTCATTCAGGATCTGCAGGCGCTCCTTTTTGACTTCTGCCGGGGTATCATCCGGCATTTTCGCGGCCGGGGTTCCCGAACGCGGGGAATAGACAAATGTATATGCAAGATCAAACTTGCAGTAATCCGCCAGATCCAGCGTTTTCCGGAACTGTTCATCCGTTTCACCGGGGAATCCGACGATGATATCCGTGGAGAATGTAATGCCGGGGATCTTTTTCTTCATCTCATCATACAGTTTTTTATAACTGTCGGCGGTATATCCCCTTGCCATGCGGCGCAGCACTTCATCCGACCCGGACTGTACCGGCAGATGCAGCGAAGGCATGATATTCGGATATTCCTTCATCGCGTCGATCGTTGTCGGACTGTAGTCACGGGGATGGCTGGTATAGAAGCGGATCCTGTCGATCCCTGTTTCGGCGGAAGCTTTCAGCAGCTCTGTGAAGCCGTCCTCTTCCCCGAGATCCTTTCCGTAGGCGTTGACATTCTGCCCGAGCAGGATAACTTCTTTGAAATTTCTTGCTTTCAGGTCACGTATCTCTTCAATAATATCTTCTTTCCTGCGGGAGCGTTCCTTTCCCCTCGTATACGGAACGATGCAGTATGTACAGAATTTGTTGCAGCCGTACATGATATTGACAAACCCCTTACAGGTCTGCGATCTCTGCACCGGCAGGTTTTCGATCACTTTCCCCTCTTCGGAGAAAACTTCGACCCTGCGCTCACCGTCGGAAAGACGTCCTGTCAGCAGTTCCGGAAAGCGGTAGATGTTATGTGTTCCGAAGATGATGTCCACCTGCGGATATCCTTTCAGGATCTCATCCACGACCGCTTCTTCCTGGGCCATGCAGCCGCAGATGCAGATGACTTTTTCCGGATGTTTCCGTTTCAGCCCTTTCAGGCTTCCGATCTCACCCAGGACCCTTTCTTCCGCCGCCCTGCGGACAGCGCATGTATTGAACACAAGCACATCGGCTTCTTCCGGTTTTTCCGATTTCTGAAAGCCCATCATTTCCAGCATTCCGGAGATCGTTTCGCCGTCACGAACATTTGCCTGGCATCCGTACGTGCGCAGATAGTAATATTTGCCTGAGCCGATCCCGCGGGCATTTTCCGTCAGGGTGAACAGGTCGTATACGCTTTCCGGCCTGTTCCTTGTCCTGCGTTTTGCCCGATCCTGATCGGGTAAAATAAATGTATTTCGTTCCATTTTTTCTTCCTTTTCGAGTAAACATTATAACAAAAAAGATAACAAAAAAGCAGTGTATACACACTGCTAATTTGTCAATTATCGACTGGTGAACGTTTCAATGACTGTTATTCAGAAATTGCAGTTACCGGGCAAGTACCTACACATGTCAGGCAATCGATGCAAGCACCTTCATCAACCTGAGATTTTCCTTCGTCATCGAGTGAGAGCGCTCCGACCGGGCATGCTCCTACACAAGCTCCGCAACCGATGCAGACATCCTTATCAACTGTTACTGGCATAGATATCCTCCTTTTTTACTATACTGAATTATATCATTCCTGTTTTTTTACTTCAACATGCATTCAATGCCGATTTCTTTTTTTCGTCCTGTTTACCCTTCATCAGGACGGATCTGTATCCTTGTGATCGCTGAAGCGCGGTTGGTGGTTTCGTCGATTTCGATCACGCATCCGCACAGGATCGCTTTCGATGATGACGGCTTGTAGATGGTCTGTTCCTTGGCGATATACCGTTTGAGAACCTCTTCCGTATCCCTTCCGAGAATGCTGTCATACGGTCCGCACATCCCGACATCCGTGATATAGGCACAGCCGTCCCTGATGCATTCGTCGGCGGTCTGAACATGTGTATGTGTTCCGATGACCGCTGTGACCCTTGATTTGAAGTGCTGCATGATAATGCTTT
>CACZPD010000014.1 GCA_902782955.1 uncultured Erysipelotrichaceae bacterium | reverse complement strand
TGATAAACATAGTTGCTTGTGACCGCGTCAAAAGTCTCGTCCGGAAAATCCAGTTTCAGCGCATCCCCTTTCGCAAAGGAGACATTCGTTACATTTTCCGCAGCTGCGTTGTTTTCACACAGAGGTTTATTGAAGGAAGCGTATTCCTTTCCCCATCTGTCGATCCCGATAAACTCCTCCTGCGGATTCCGTTTGGCACAGGCGATCGTCAGCGCGCCGCTGCCGCATCCGACATCCAGGCCTTTCCCGCCTTCCGGGAGACGGACATACCCCGCTATGCCTTCGATGATCTGCCGGGACATCTGACGCTTTCCGTCATAGGAGAACGCCTTGTACAGCATGATCATCCAGGCGGTGGAACAGATCCCGACAATTAAACCGGTCAGGGATACTGCCTGAAGGATCGTTTTCAGACTCCCGGAAACGATTCCCGTGTTTCCGAATACGATATAAAGAATCAGAAAGGCGCATGTTCCTCCCATTCCCGCAAATATCATGCCTTTCGGCATCCAGTTTTTATAATCCGGTTTCATATTCCTTTTACCTTTCCAAGCGGATGATTCCGCGCTCCTTCTTCCGTATCATCTGTCTCGATATAGCCGTCATACGGCGCATACGGATCTTTGTATTTCCTTGTGAACGGACGGCACAGTTCCTCCCTGTGCCGGAAAACAAAATCCAGGTCATCCGTCCAGCCTGTATGTCCGGTTATGACTTTGAACGTCCTGTTACTTTTCCGCAGTTCAGCTTCCAGTCCGGCCAGAGAACGGACTGCCAGCTTGTTGTCTTCCGCCAGCGTCGAAATAAAACTGTATCCGCCGTCCTGGCCGAACCAGATCGTATCCCCGGTAAACAGATACATGTCATCGATCAGATACACCATGTGGCCCCATGTATGCCCGGGTACGAGCAGGCATTCTATTTTGATGTCATCGATATAAAAGATCTGACCGTCCTTCAGAAGAACTTTCTGATTATTCATTTTTACCATCGGGAGTTTATACAATCCGTAGATGACCTTTCTTCTTTTTTCGCCTGTCAGATAGCGGTTTTCTGTTTCCCCGATGTAAACAGTCGCTTCTTTAAACAGCTGGTCACTGTCTGTTTCCAGCGCTCCTACATGATCGGTATCCTGATGTGTGATCAGGATATGCCTGATCGATGCAGGATCTATGTCCAGCCATCCCATCTTTTCCTTCAGCCGTTCATAGTTATACCCGGCATCGATCATGACCGTTGTATTTCCCTTTGTATAGAAAAAGATATTGGCGACCCATTCCCGTACACATGCCACATTTTCATCGATCCGTCCCGTATTCAGCGGTTTGAAGATCGCTTTCCCGCGGAACAATGCACTCATTGATTTTTTCTGATTCAGTGAATCCTTTTTTGCCATTTGATCCCCCTTTTTGCTTTTTAGTTAGTTTTGACTAACATATTTTCTTTATTACAGCTTCCCTTATCCGGGGAAGCTTTGTTTTCCTTATCCTGCTTTCCGGCACCGGAAACAGCCGATACCTTCCACTGCAGTCACTTCCGTTTCTGCGTACAGTTCACCCAGACGCTTTTTCAGACTTCCTGCGGTCTCGTACGGCGGCGTGAAATAACCAAGTTTCTGATACATGTTCCGGATGATCCAGTCCGTTCTTGCACATTGCCTGCGGATGTAAAAGCAGCCGCAGAATGTTCCTCCCTTTTTCAGAACACGCCATGTTTCCTGATAGGCTGCTTCCTTGTCTGGGAATGCATGAAACCCGTTCAGGGAAAGCACGACATCAAATGATTCATCCGCAAACGGCAGCGCGCCGACATCTCCCTGCAGGAAAGTGATATTGCGGATCCCCATAGTTCCCGCTCTTTCTTTTGCTTTCCGCATCATATCTTCCGAATAATCGAGGCAGGTGATATCCGCGTCCGGAAGATCCCTGTATACAGGCATTGTAAGCACACCGGTGCCGACCGGCACTTCCAGCAGTTTTCCCGAAAAATCTTCCGGTACACCCGAAAGCGCCTTTTCGAGGTATCGTACGTTTTTTTCACCGTCCATATTCCAGACCACGCGGCAGATCAGCTTTCCCAAAAAAGTAGAATATGTCATCATACCATCATAGAAATCCGCTTTGCCTCCGGTAACTTTATACGCATTCCGGATCTGATCTTTTCTGTTCATAATTACTCCTCCGGTATTTTCCGTTTCAGCCGGTCTTTCTTTTTCTCATCACCTCATCATGACAGGAATCCCCGCGTGAGAGATCTGAATGCCGGATAAAATCTACATGCCTCGAAAGGTTTTTATACGCTGTTTCATCTGTCATGCAGAAGATCCTGCATAAAGAGCGTATCCCGTAATATTCAAACATATTGACATACATGCATCTGGAAATCTTATATGCGATCTTTTCTTCACTGACTTCAAATGAATCATAAGTGATACTGCCGTCCCTGACCCGCTTTTCATGGTCATTGATGTTCCATTTCCGGGCGATCTTCCAGCTGCCGGGATATAAATCGATGCATCTGATCAAGGCAGCGTACGCTTTTCTTCTCGTGCGGAACACTTCGTTTACAAGGCTGATGATCTCATTCTCCGGAAGACCGTCGTCCTTCAGCTCCAGACACATCCCGATAACGGCATAAACATGGACAACATTCATTGTTGGATAGACATTGTGCTGACGGAATGCCTCGGAAGCGTACATATCCTCCAGCCTTTTCCTGTAATCGGATTCCTTCCGGTCCGCATCCGGATAACCTGATTTCTGCAAAGTACGCCCGAACATACGTACATACTCTTCAATTCTTTTTTCCATTATTTCTTTTCCTTTTCCGCAAAAGCGATCCGGATGATCTTCATCTTTACAAATCTGTCGCAGAACCGGATCATCAGTCTGTGAATCAGACCGACATGCCGGTATATATCCCGGTATCCGCGCATATAGCTCTTTGCACTGACAGAAGAAAAATCTTTACTCCAGGTCTTCAGTTCCTTTTCATCTTCCAGTGAAAAGTAAGCCTGCACATCCGTGATCCCTGCTTCCTTCAGCCAGGTTGAACGCATCATCTTCGTGCCTCTTGCATTGCAGGAATCAAAGCACACTACAGAACCGGGAAACCTTTCCGCCATGGCACAGAACAGTTTCCTGACATCTTCTGTTCTGAAATAATAGAACACTCCTGCCGCGAAGAACACAGCTCCGTTTTCCGCATCGATCCGGTCCATCCAGCTGAAATCGTTGAGATCACAGCCGATGTTTTCTTCTCTTTCACCCGGGGGAAGGATGCCGTTTCTGATTGAAATCACATCCGGAAAATCCAGGTTATAACCCCTGCACTGTCCGTTGTCTGCCTTGCGGAATGTATCGTCCAGTCCGCAGCCGAGATTCACCACAGCCGCAAAAGGATGCTTTTCAAGATAATCTGTTACCTCACACTGCAGGTCATACTGTCTCTGCGCCACTTCCAAAGCACCGAAGAGGCCGAAAACAGATTCCATCTTTTTCCGCTTTTCATCGAAATCATAATCAAGGGAATCGCATATTCTTTTCGCTGATTCATCGGAAAACAATTCCGGATAACGCTCCGAACAAACAAGTCTTCCGAACAGCGGTATGACCAGTGTTTCCTGGATCGTGTTTTTTGCAATATGATACTTCATGCATTTTCCTTTTTCTTATAGCCGCAGTCACAGCAAGGACCGCCGGACGCCAGGGTATACTGCCGCACGAAAACACTGCGGCCGCCGGCATCACTCATCGTGTAATCCAGATGACACATTGCAGGAACATATTCATATAATCCGTATTCTTTCATCAGCCTGCAGATCCCGCATCTGGTAAATCTTGCCTCATACCCGCTGTTATCCGTATACGGATAGAAATCCATATTCCATGAATAAGGATTCCTGTCAGCTGCCTTCAAAGCTGCCGTATCCTTCATTCCCTGAATATCTTTTCCCGTGAATTTCTTTTTCCCCGACAAGCGGCAGAACCATTTCATCGGTTTCGTCATCATCGCCTGCGCATAATAATCTGTCATTTCTGCAATATCTGCTTTTCTGTCCATCGAAAGAAGAAACGCGCAGAACATGGCACAATTGACGATATTCATGGTAAAGCGGTCTTTTTTCTCAAATTCAGGCAGTTTTGAAATGATCTCCCTGTACTTTGTCTTTGCGGACTTCGTGATCCGGTCCGCTTCTTTTTCATCTGTTCCCAATACAGAAACCAGATGCTCACGGAATGATCTTTGAAACAGGATCCACATTCCCACAGGCATTCCGATATATTTCATATTCTGTTTCCTTTCCCGGCAGGTACATATCCCGGTCTTATTTATCCGTTTCCAACTCATATTAAAAAAGAAATAAATCCGGCAATGTAGTTAGCTTTGCTTAACTTATATTATATTCCAATCCTTTTAAATGAAAAGACAAACGTATTGCGATACCCTATCTCTAAAAGAAACAGCTTGCATTGAAACGGTGATTGCGGATGTGTTCAGCGGCCTGTTTCCATAACAAAAGCTCCCAAAGCGTGATTGGGAGCTTTTACAGAGTGAACTATCCGGATATAGTGTTTTATTTGGCCATTGCTTCCTGTACAGCGACTGCAACTGCGACAGTCATACCAACCATCGGGTTATTGCCTGCGCCAAGGAAGCCCATCATTTCAACATGCGCCGGAACAGAGGAAGAACCTGCGAACTGCGCATCAGAGTGCATACGGCCAAGAGTATCCGTCATACCGTAGGAAGCGGGACCTGCAGCCATGTTGTCAGGATGCAGAGTACGCCCTGTACCGCCGCCGGAAGCAACCGAGAAGTATTTCTTGCCGGCTTCCCAGCGTTCTTTCTTGTAGGTACCCGCAACCGGGTGCTGGAAACGGGTCGGGTTGGTGGAGTTCCCGGTAATGGAAACATCAGCGCCTTCATGCCACATGATCGCAACACCTTCACGTACATCGTCTGCACCGTAGCAGTTGACCTTCGCGCGGTCACCGCTGGAATAAGCGGTCCTGCTTACGATCGTCAGAGCGTGATCTTCCTTGACATCAGCGGAAAGATAATCGTACTTGGTCTGGACATAAGTGAAGCCGTTGATACGGCTGATGATCATCGCCGCGTCTTTTCCGAGACCGTTCAGGATGACACGGAGCGGTTTCTGACGGACCTTGTTCGCATTCAGAGCGATCTTGATCGCGCCTTCCGCGGCCGCAAAAGATTCGTGTCCCGCAAGGAAAGCGAAACATTCTGTCTCTTCGTCCAGCAGCATCGCGCCGAGGTTGCCGTGGCCGATACCGACCTGACGCTGATCCGCGACAGATCCGGGAATGCAGAATGCCTGCAGGCCGACACCGATCCATTTGGCAGCGTCAGCGGCCTTCACAGCGCCTTCCTTCATGGCGATCGCTGCACCGAGTTCATATGCCCATTTGACATTTTCAAAACAGATCGGCTGTGTGCTTTCAACGATACTGTAAGCATCAACACCCTTGCTGTTGGTAAATACCTTCACATCCTCAAAATTTTTGAAGCCGTACTTTTCAAGAACGGGCTGCAGTTGAGGCATGCGTCCTTCATAATTTTCAAACAAAGCCATTGCTGCACCTCCTCCTTATTCTTTCCGCGGATCGATCCATTTGACCGCTCCGTCTTCTTCTTTGAAACGTCCGTACGTGCCCAGATTCTTCTCATAAGCTTCGTTCGGAGACATGCCATTTTTAATTGCATCCATCATCTTGCCGAGGCTGAGGAACTGATAGCCGCATACCTGGTCATCCTTATCAAGTGCCATCTTTACGACGTAACCTTCCGTCATTTCCAGATAACGGGTTCCCTTTGCGGCAGTGCCGTACATGGTACCAACCATGGATCTGAGGCCTTTGCCGAGATCTTCCAGACCGGCACCGATACGGAGTCCGTCCTCGGAAAAAGCGGACTGTGTACGGCCGTATACGATCTGCAGGAACAATTCGCGCATGGCTGTATTGATCGCATCACATACCAGGTCGGTGTTCAGTGCTTCCAGAAGCGTCTTGCCGGGCAGTATCTCACTCGCCATTGCTGCGGAATGCGTCATTCCCGAGCATCCGATCGTCTCGACCAGCGCCTCCTGGATCACGCCGTCCTTAACATTCAGACTCAGCTTGCAGGCTCCCTGCTGCGGAGCGCACCAGCCGATTCCGTGTGTGTAGCCGGAAATGTCCTTGATCTCTTTTGCC
>CACZPD010000013.1 GCA_902782955.1 uncultured Erysipelotrichaceae bacterium | reverse complement strand
GCCTGAATGGACTTGAACCAACGACCTCACCCTTATCAGGGGTGCGCTCTAACCACCTGAGCTACAGGCCCGTTTCATCGAATGCTTTAATATAATACTAAATGCATAATGCCCTGTCAACAAAAACTTGGATAAATTTCAAAAAAATATATTTCGGTATTTGATTGCCTGCAGGACGGCAGTGTGATACAGTTACTTACGTTATCAAAGAGGTGAAAATGACAGGATTTATTGAGTGGTTCATGTCAACATTGGGAACATATCTTTCTCCCCAGCTTTCCGTCTTTCTCGTAAGCATGGTGCCGCTGGTGGAGGAAAGAGGAGGGCTGATCCTCGCAGGGCTTCTGAAGATGCCTATACGGGAAGCAGTATTGTGGTGTGTTCTCGGCAATATCCTTCCGGTTCCGTTTATCCTGCTGTTCATTGAGAGAGTGATCGAATGGATGGCTAACCATCATATGAGCAGGTTCGCGGAATGGCTGGAGGAAAAGGCGAGGAAGAACAAACCGAAAGTAGACCGGTATGGTTTCTGGGGTCTTATGCTGTTTGTGGGTATCCCGCTTCCGGGAACGGGTGCCTGGACAGGAAGCCTTGTCGCGGCATTGTTCGATATGGATCTGAAAAAGGCATCGCTTTCCATCCTGCTCGGGATATTCCTTGCGGCAGTGATCATGACAGCTGTGTCGTACGGCGGTCTGGGAATACTGTTTTCATGAGTCAGCGCAGACTGGCTTTTTTTATGATCTGATAAAAACACATACAAAGAAGGAAAAATAGTTTATGATGATTCTGTATGGTTCATAAAAAAGGAATGGTAATGATATGAAATACAGCGCAGTGATCGTTGCGGCAGGCAGCGGGACCAGGATGAAACTGGGATTCAATAAAGTATACGCAAAACTGTCAGACGGAAAAATGATACTTGAAAAAACGATGGATGCATTTCTGCAGGACAAGGACTGTACGCAGGTCGTCATAGTCACGGATATCCGTGAGTACCAGAAACATATCAAAATGGATTTCTGGCCCGGTGCCATCACGATCGTAAAAGGCGGCAGTACCAGGCAGGAAAGCGTCATCAGCGGACTCAGCGCGGCACTTGAGGATGTCGTCATGATCCATGACGGTGCCCGTCCGTATCTGACCATGAAATCCCTGCGGGCTCTGAAAAAAGCCATGAAAGAGGAAAAGGCCGCATGTCTGGCTGTTCCGGTCAAGGATACCATCAAGGTGACCGGGGACGGATATATCCGGAAAACCCCGGACAGGGATACACTATACGCAGCGCAGACGCCGCAGGTATTCTATACTTCTGATATCATCCGCTGCATGCGGAGGGCCATACAGGATGGCTTCACCGGTACGGACGACTGTTCCGTATTTGAGAAATACAGCCGTAAAAAGATCCGGCTCGTGGCAGGAGAGTACGGGAATATCAAGATCACGACACCGGAAGATCTGCGGTAAAACAGGATTTATATCTAAAAGGAGTGAAAGATGAGAAAAACAGGAATTGCATGGTTATGCGTGACAGCTGCTCTGGCTGTCCTTACAGCAGGCTGCGCGGGAAAGCAGCCATCCGGAGAAAATGATGTGAACAATGAACAGCTTTCCACACCGGGCGGATGGACCGTCAACAGCGAGGCAAATGCAGCTCTTACAGAAAAAGAAGCTTCTGTTTTTGAACAGGCGGCAGAGACATTGACGGGTGTCGGATATACACCGGTGGCGGTGGTCGCTGAACAGGTCGTTTCCGGTACCAACAGGGCATATCTCTGCACAGGGACAGTCGTAACACCTGATGCGGAACCGGAGTGGTATGTTCTGACGGTATATGAGCCGTTGGAGGGCAGTCCGGAGATCATCGGGATCATCAAGATGGACATCGATAATATCTATACGCTGGAAAATGTGAATACGCAGGAAGCGGTAGGAAGCTGGGAAGTAAAGAAAGCGGATCCGGTCAGACTGCCGGAAAACGCGCAGAACGCTTTTGACAAAGCGGTGGAAGGCTATACCGGCGTCGGTTTTTCACCGGTTGCGCTGCTCGGCACCCAGGTTGTATCCGGGACGAACTACAGGATCCTGTGCCGCGGGGAGATGGTCACAAAAGACCCGGTCGTTTCTCTTTATGTAATCGATGTCTATGAAGATCTTGAGCATAATGCGCAGATCACGGATGTAAAGATCGTTTTCCTTGAAATGTACGCAGGCATCAATTAAAAATCAGATCGTGTCTGATGTCTCACATATGAACACAACAGGAGGGGATATGAAAATTGGAGTTCTCGGAGCCGGCACATGGGGGATCGCACTGGCCAGGATGCTGGCGAATGCAGGCAAAACCGTGACAGTCTGGTCAGCGATCGCAGAAGAAGTCGACACGCTGGATCAGACCCGCCGGCATAAAAATCTGCCCGGAATGGAGATCCCGGAACAGATCCGTTTTACGAAAGAGATCCGTGAAGCCTGTACAGATCAGGATATCGTTTTATTTGCGGTACCGTCTGTATTTGTCAGATCCACTGCGCAGAAAGCTGCCCCGTATATTACGGAAAAGCAGATCATCGTCGATGTCGCCAAGGGAATTGAAAAGGATACACTGCTTATGATGAGCGAAGTGATCTCTTCAGAGATCCCGGATGTGCCCGTCGTGGCGCTTTCCGGTCCGACACATGCGGAAGAAGTTGCCAGGGATCTGCCGACAACGATTGTCGCGGCGCATAAGGATCCGGCAATCACAAAGATCGTGCAGGATGAATTTACAAATTCCGTTATGCGTGTCTATACCAATACGGATATTAAAGGTGTTGAACTGTGCGGTGCCCTGAAGAATATCATCGCGCTGGCTTCCGGTATTTCCGCGGGTCTGGGCTATGGGGATAATACAAAAGCGGCGATCATCACCAGGGGACTGGCGGAAATGGAACGTCTCGGCGCAAAACTCGGATGCCTGGATGATACATTCCTGGGACTTGCCGGCATGGGTGATCTCATCGTGACCGCAACCAGCCGGCACAGCCGCAACAACCGCTGCGGATACCTGATCGGCCAGGGCATTGCCCCGGAAGAAGCTGTAAAACAGGTCGGCATGGTCGTGGAAGGAATCAACGCGCTTCCTGCCGCCATGACTTTGATGAAGCAGAACGATGTGGAAATGCCGATCACGGCAGCCGTAAATGCAGTTGTGAACGGCGGTGCCGATCCGACAGCTACCGTAAGGAAATTAATGGGACGGGATACCAAATCAGAACTTCTGCATCAGTAATTGGCTGAAGACAGGACTTTCTCACAGTGATATTTTGTGAGGAGGTCTTTTTTAATTCATATTACGATTCCTTCCCGGTTCATTAATGCGCTTCCAGCCTGTAAAATAGATAATGGAAAGCATTCCGGTACGGAACCGGTGCGGAGGATCAGGTATGGAACTGCGGATACTGAGATATTTTCTGATGATCACAAAAACAGAGAATATAACAAAAGCGGCGGAACTGCTGCATATAACACAGCCGACACTGAGCCGGCAGATCAGGGAACTGGAAGAAGAACTCGGTGTCCCGCTCTTTGAGCGTGATGCCAGGAAGATGCGCCTGACAGCGGAAGGAATGCTGCTGAAGGAAAGGGCGGAAGAGATCATTGAACTGTCGGATAAAACGGTTTCCGATCTGAAAACCAACAGTGAATCCCTGAGCGGGGTCATCCGGATCACGACCGGTCTGATTCGTTCAACTGCTCTGTTAAGCAAAATGATGAGTGAATTCCGGAAACAATATCCGGGTGTCCTGTTTGAGGTATTTACATCCACGGCGGATACAGGCCGGTATCAGCTGGAAAGGGGACTGATCGATTTCGGCGTCATGCTTGAACCGATCGATCTTTCCGGAATGAGTTTCATCCGCTTTGCGGAACCGGAGACCTGGTGCGCAATGATGCGGGCAGATGACCCGCTCGCGTCCCTGGATTCCATCCGGCCGCTGGATCTGCATGACCGTGAACTGGTGCTTCCTCTGCGCGGTGCCGTGGCAGCCGAGCTGTACAGCTGGCTCGGCAGGGAACCGGAAGATCTGCATATCGCATATAACAATGCCCTGGGCGGAACGGCAGCGCAGCTGGTATATGACGCACACGCCGTGTCGCTGTCGGCAGCGGGATCTGTTCCGTTTCTGGATCAGACGAAAATAGTCCTGAAGCCGCTGAGTCCCGAGATCAGTACAAGAAGCGCGATCGTCTGGAAACAGACATCCGTAAAGACAGAAGCCGCCAAGAAATTCACCACTTTTATTTCATGCTTTCCGGGCATGGAAAATCGATAAATATTAAGTATTTGATATAAATGTACCTCCTGTATATACTGCAGTTGTAAGCACAGCAGGAGGCACACATGAAAGGTAAATATATAGTAATTATCGCTGCATTATGCGGACTGATCGCTTCCGGCGTCGGTCTGATCACAAATATAGCAGGTTTATTCTTTACGCCGATCGCGGAGGAACTCGGTCTGCTCAGAGGTGCTGTCAGTATGAATGTTACGATCGGCAATCTCTGCTTTGCGGCAGGCGGTCTGATGTCCCCGCGGGTGATGAAAGAGAAAAACCTGAAGACAATGCTGATTGCAATGACGGCTTTGATCGCCGGCAGCACAGCACTGCTCGCACTCTGCAATAACGTATTTCTGATGTATGTACTGAACGGTCTGCGCGGATTCGCGTCCGGAATCGTCGGATTCGTCTTCGTCACGATCGTGATCAACCACTGGTTTTTCAAAAACAATGCGCTGGTTACCAGTATTGCCATGGGCTTCAGCGGACTTGCCGGTGCGGTGTTCTCACCGGTCATGTCCTCCATCATCGCTTCCAGCGGATGGAGAACAGCATATGTCATCAGCGCGGTGCTGATGGTCCTGCTGAACCTGCCTGCGATCTTCTTCCTTCCGGCCATTGATCCTTATGTCAAAGGGCAGAAACCTTACGGGGAAAAGACTGCGGCTGTGAATACTGCAGCGGAAGTGCAGGAATCATTACCGATCAACAAGATGCTTGTCGCAATGCTCTGCGTATTCGCAGTATGCGGTGCAGCATCCACTTCGATCACCCAGCATTTCCCGGGCGTAGCGGCAGAAAGCGGACTTGATGCTTCTGTCGGAGCGACAATGCTGTCCATTTGCATGCTCGTCAATACCGGCGGAAAAATCGTATTGGGTGCGCTTGTTGACAAGATAGGTGCACGCATCTCCATGAGCATTTATACCGTACTGGTCTTTGCCGGTGTCATTATGATGCTGTTCATTCCGTCAAGAGCAGTTATGTTTGCCGCAGCGGCCTGTATCGGTCTGACATATTCCATGGCTACTGTAGGCACAGTCACACTTTCCAAGGAAGTATTCGGAATGGCCAACTACGGCAGGACATATCCCACTATCAACATGTGCGGCACGATGTGCAGCGCGGCATTCTCCTCTATTATCGGATTCATCTATGACGCAACAGGCGGATATAACGTGACCCTGATGATCATTCTCGCAATGATGATCACAGCATTCGCGATCATCACCTACGTTTATACAAATGTTGTGAAGAAAGCATAAGGAAAGGGAAGAAAACATATGAAGAAAGAAGATGTATCACCGTTTGAAGTCGGCGGCGTCAATCCTGTCAGTCAGTATTTTACGGGAGGAAGCTGGCTTGCTTCACTGACCGGGCCGGAAGACCAGGTCGATATCGCAAATGTTACTTTTGAACCCGGCTGCCGCAACAACTGGCATGTTCATCACGGCGCGCAGCAGACGCTGGTATGTGTCGGCGGGGAAGGCTGGTATCAGGAATGGGGTAAGGAACCGGTTCATATGGTACCCGGTACTGTTGTCGCAATTCCGCTGGATGTAAAGCACTGGCACGGTGCAGCGAAGGACAGCTGGTTTGCCCATCTTTCCATCATTGCAAGAAACGTTGAAGGTTCCCATGAATGGCTGGAACCGGTCAGTGATGAGGATTACGAAAAGATCCATCAATAATAAAATCATCAATAGTATCAAAGGTCATTCCTGAAACTGAAATATTGTCAGGATGACTTTTTTTATTTTCTGGATCAGACCGTGTTTCCTGCAAATATAAATACTGAGGAGTTTTATGCATGCAGTGTCCGAGATGTCTGAACACAGATGAATCATTTTTCTATAAAGGAACAAATGGATGGTACTGCCGGAGATGCATTTCTTTCGGAAGAATGATGCTGGAGGAGGAAAAAGAACCGGTATCACTGAGTCCTGTTAAAGAGGGAAGTGAAGAATATACTTTGCGGTATCCGCTGACAAAAGCGCAGGCAGAGATCGCTGTAAAGTGTGCTGAACTGATTGATACGTCGGATGTTCTTCTGCATTGTGTCTGCGGCGCCGGCAAGACAGAGCTTGTTGTTCTGAGTATTGCGAATATGCTGAAGAGAGGCAGGAAGGTATGCTTTGCCATACCCAGAAGACAGGTCGTACTGGAACTGAGGGAAAGACTTGCGCAGTACTTTCCGAACGCAAAAGTCATCGCTGTCTGCGGCGGTCATACCCAGGAAACAGACGGAGACCTGATCATATGCACGACACATCAGTTATACCGGTATTACCGGGCATTTGACCTGCTGATCCTGGATGAACCGGATGCTTTTCCGTTCAGGGGCAGTGAAGTTCTGCACGGCATTGCGGATACATGCCGGAAGGGACATTGTATTTATCTGACTGCCACACCGGATGAAACGATGCGGAAAACAGTCCGTGAAGGAAAGATGAAGGAACTGGTCCTGCATCAGCGTCCGCACGGAAGACCTGTGCCTGTGCCGGAGATCCTGACAGCTCCCGCATTGATTCTTCTGATCAGGATGTTCCGGTGGATCCGGGAGTTCAGCGATAAACCGCGCATGGTGTTTATGCCG
>CACZPD010000012.1 GCA_902782955.1 uncultured Erysipelotrichaceae bacterium | reverse complement strand
TGTATCTGCTGAAACCGAAATACTATATTCCGGTGAAAGGGGAATACCGCCAGCTGATCGCCAACGCCAATATCGCGCTGAATATGGGCTTCCGCGCTGACCACATTATCGTGCTGGACAACGGACAGATCGTTCAGTTCGTTGACGGGAAGCTGCAGAAAAACTACGAATTCATCGATGTGGATGATGTGCTGGTAAACGGGAATGAAAACCTGGATGCCAGCGGTATGGTCCTCAGGGACAGAGAGATCCTGTCTACCGAAGGCGCCATCATCGTCGGTGTAGTCATGAATCATACGACAAAGGAGATCATCGGCGGACCGGATGTCCAGAGCCGCGGTGTGATCTATCTGAAAGATGCGGACTATATTCTGAAGGAAATCGGTGTTATTATGGAATCTACGATCAATGAAGCCGTGGCTGCCGGGAAGTACGACAATCTTGCGTGCCGTTCGGAAGCCAGGGACAAGATCGGCAAATATGTTCTCAGGGAAACCGGGAAGAGGCCTATGATCCTGCCGGCAATCATTGAGATCAATACAAAAGACTGATGAGGTTAAAGTGGCTAGAAAAACAAAAGGGCATAAAACAAAAGAACAGAAAAGAAAAGAGAGAAACTATGAAATAACGCAATGGATCACGGTTGTGATCCTTTGTGCGTTATTATTGCTGGCACTGATCAGGGCTGGTGTTGTAGGCACATTTCTTTATAATCTGCAGAGATTCCTGGTCGGCAGCCTGTACTGGCTGATCGTCGGATTCATCATGATCTGGGTCCTGATCACGATCCGTATGAATCACACAAACGGCTACGGGCTGAAAAAAAACCCGGCTGCCATCGTGCTGATCCTTGCGGCGATCCTTCTGCTGACCAGTCATCTCGGTACGGATCCCGAACTGAGCGGCATGGACATCCTGTATGATTTCTTCAACCGGTGGAAGACATTCTTTACCGGGACGCCGGATCATGTCGGCGGGGGTATCATCGGCGCAGTACTTTGCGCGTTTACATCGCTTCTTTTCGGAAGAAAGGGAATTCCCATTGTTGTGGCGGTCCTCTTCCTGATCGCGGCACTCCTGATGGTATCTCTGGATGTTTATAAAAAAGCGGCGGCGTCAGTCGTCAGTTTCTTTGCGCTCCCTGAGCGTGAAGACGAGGAAGAAGAGGAACCGGAACCGGAAGTAAAGGAACCGAAGAATCTCTGGAAGATGCTTTCCGAAGTCCGGCCGGGCGAGAAGGAAGAAGAGATTGCCCGTGAAACTGTGAAAAAGGCAGAGCAGAGACTGCCGGAAAGGGATGAGCATTCCGCGTCCCTGATCAATCTGAATGAAGAAGATCCGGACAAGAAAGTGCTGGAAGTATATCTTCCCGGCACGGTGATGTCTTCCCCGGGATCAAAATCCATTTTCATCAATGCGGATGATGTCAAAGACAATCTGTATGAAGAACCGGTACCCGAAACGGAGATCACAGAAGAACTGCCTGTCATGAAAGAAGAGGTAAAGCCGGTACCTGATGTACAGGAAGAAGGCGAAGTGAAACCGCAGCCGAAGCAGCAGAGAACCGCACCGGCACGAAAAGATTTCAAAAACTACCGTGTGCCGAACCCGTTCCGTCTGCTTGCCCAGAAGCCGGTAACGCGCAGTGATGAAGCAAACCGCATGGCTGCCGTCGAAAAAGGTGAGCTGCTGATCAGGGTTCTGAAGAATTTTGATATCGAAGCGCAGCTGGTCGATACCCATATCGGTCCGTCTGTCACCCAGTTTGAGATCAAGCCGGATGCCAATGTCAAGGTATCCCGCATCATGGCGCTGACAGATACGATCAAAATGCAGCTGGCAGTGAAGGATATCCGTATCGAAGCCCCGATTCCGGGACGTCCTGCCGTCGGCATCGAAGTTCCGAACCCGGAAAGCACGCCTGTCATGATGCGCGAAATCATCTCGCGGATACCGGAAAAGGAAAGAAATTCACCGCTTCTGTTTGCGGTCGGCAAAGACCTGCTGGGTGAACCGGTATTCTGCCGTCTGGACAAGATGCCGCATCTCCTGATCGCCGGCGCTACCGGATCGGGAAAATCGGTATGTATGAATTCGATCATCACATCCCTGCTTCTCAGGACAAAACCGGATGAAGTAAAGATGCTGCTGATCGACCCGAAGAAAGTGGAATTCACACCTTACCGGCAGATCCCGCATCTGATCGGCCCTGTGATCAACGACGCAAACCAGGCCAGCAATGCCCTGAAAGTGATCGTGAAGATCATGGATGAAAGATATGACGCCTTCTCAAAGGCAGGCGCGCGGAATATCACCATATACAATGAGAAGGTAAAACAGCAGGGCGGACGTCCGAATGAAGATGGTTCACCGGCACCGAAGCCTTTCCCGTATATCGTTGTGATCATCGATGAGCTGGCAGACCTGATGGTCGTTGCCGGCAAGGAAGTTGAATCGAGCATCCAGCGTATCACACAGCTGGCCCGTGCCGCGGGTATTCATCTGATCGTAGCGACGCAGAGACCTTCGACCGACGTCATTACCGGTATTATCAAGGCGAACATCCCGTCACGTATCGCGTTCTCGGTTTCCAGCGGAATTGATTCCCGGACGATCCTGGACCATGTCGGTGCGGAAAGACTGCTCGGAAACGGCGATATGCTGTATATGCCGATCGGTCAGAGCGGTGCAAGACGTGTGCAGGGTGTATTTGTCTCTGATGAGGAAGTAATGCGCATTACGGAAGCGACCTCAAAGCAGGCTGTACCGATGTATGATGACGCGTTTGTCCTTCTTGAAGGCATCAATGACGGAACAGGAGTAGGCGGCATCTCTGAGGTTGAAGCCGATCCGCTGTTCCAGGAAGTAAAGAAATTCGTAATCGAATCCAAAAAAGCTTCCACATCGCTCCTGCAGAGAAGGTTCGGCATCGGTTATAACCGTGCCGCGCGTATGATCGACGAGCTGGAAAGAGCAGGCGTGATCGGACCGGCGCAGGGCAGCAAACCCCGTGAAGTCTTTGCAAAAAAAGAAGAATAAAACGAGTTAGAGCAAACTAATTGACTTTCCGGAAGCAGACAGTTATTCTGAATACAGCAGGAGGCAAATATGAATTTCAGTACATTTCTGATTCTCTGTCTGATCATTCTGATTGTCTGTATCGATGTCAGATATCTTATGAAAAACGGAATCGGCGACTGCACCGGGAATTGTGCCGGCTGCGGCGGCTCATGCAAATGGGCAAAGGACATCAAAAAAGCACGGAAGGCGATCCAAAAGGAAAAGAAACTGGGCAGATCCTGAAAAGATCTGCTTTTTTATATGAATTTGTCTCTGAGTCCCAAAAAGAGCAAATATCATGCTCCGTATTGATGAAAAATTCCCAAAAACGGCAAATACGTTAATTTGTATTAGATTCTCCGATTATTCATAATGATGCCGGAGGATAAATAAAATGTTAAATACCTGTGTAATTGTAGGCAAAGTTGCCGCTGTACCCGAAATCAAACGGACCGTGAACGGGAATGTCGTAGCGAACATGATCGTTGAGGCAGACCGGAGCTTCCGGAATGAGAACGGCGAGATCACCAAAGATCTCTTCAAGATCATCCTGTGGCGGGGAATCGCCGAGGAATGTGCCGCTGTCTGCGGACCGGGAAGCCTTGTGGCGATCAAGGGCAGACTGCAGTCGGATGTCCATGAAAAAGACGGACGGTCCTGGTACAATACGGAGATCGTCGCGGAAAAAGTAAGTTATCTGCCGCAGAACGCGTCTGTATGAGGAAAGAGAGTAAGTACTCTCTTTTTCATATGCATATGTTTTGTGTTAGAATGAAGCACAGGAAAAGAGGATGAAGACATGGCTTTTGATTCACTGAGCGAACGTTTGAATAAAACAATGCGTGATGTTGCCGGTAAAGGCAAACTCACTGATAAAAATATGGAAGATATGCTGAAGGAAGTACGTCTCGCACTTCTGGAAGCAGATGTAAACTACCGGATCGTCAAGCAGTTTCTGGAAGAGATCCGCGAAAAGGCAAGAGGCGAGGATGTCCTGAACAGTGTTGAGCCGGGACAGATGCTCGTCAAGATCGTGCATGACCAGATCATTGAACTGCTCGGTCATGAAGATGCTGAACTTGTTTTCAAAGAGAGCGGTATTACCGTCATTATGCTGGTAGGTCTGCAGGGAACAGGTAAAACGACCAGCGTCGCGAAGATCGCCAAGATCTGTGCGGAAAAATACAGCAGGAAAAACCTGCTGATCGCCGCCGACGTGATCCGTCCGGCCGCGATCGAGCAGCTGCAGACACTGGGAAAAGAGATCAATACGGAAGTATTTACGCTCGGCACAGGCGTCAATGCGGTCGAGACCGTACGTCAGGGCATGGCTTATGCCAAAGCACATGATTACGATACCGTATTCATTGATACAGCCGGCCGTCTCCATATTGACGAAGAACTGATGAATGAGCTGAGGCAGATCAATGCGCTCGTTCACGCAGATGAGATCCTGCTTACCGTTGACGCAATGACCGGCCAGGACATCGTCAATGTGGCTTCCGCGTTCCGTGAAGCACTTCCTCTGACAGGTCTTGTCGTAACCAAATTCGACGGTGACTCCAGAGGCGGCGGCGTCCTTTCCGTCAAGAAGATCACAAATGTACCGGTCAAGTTTGTCGGTGAAGGCGAAAAGATCGATGACATGGATATCTTCCATCCGGACCGTATGGCAGACCGGATCCTCGGCATGGGCGATATCGTCACCCTGGTCGAAAAGGCGCAGGAAAAACTGGATCTGAAGGAAGCTGAGCGCGCGGCAGAGCGGATGATGAACGGTAAGTTCACGCTCGACGACATGCTGAAGCAGTTTGAACAGATCGAGCGTCTCGGCCCTTTAGGCGGAATCATGAAGATGCTGCCGGGCATGAACCAGTATGCCGACATGATCAACGACAAGGATGCGTCTTCCGCCATGAAGCATACGAAGGCGATCATCCAGTCTATGACAAAGGCTGAACGTGAAAACCCGGCGAAGATCCGCAGTACGATGAAGAAGAGGATCGCGAAAGGTTCCGGAACGACAGTCAACGATGTCAATAAACTGATTAATCAGTTTAATAAGATGAAGAAAGTCATGGACCAGATGGGAACCCTGCAGAGAAGCGGAAAGCTGAATGAGGAATATCTGGACAACATGATGGCGGAAGCAGAAGCCAGGGGAGAGCAGCTTCCGGACATCAACGCACTGAGAAAAAGGAATTTCAGAAGATTTTAATACCTGTCAAGCAAAAATACTTGACAGGTATTTTTTGCCTGCATATAATAGGGGACGTTGAATATGGAGGAATAAAAAAATGGCAGTAAGAATTCGTTTAAAGAGAACCGGCGCTAAGAAAGCTCCGAGATATCGTATCGTTGTTGCAGACGCACGTGCACCGCGTGACGGCCGTGAGATCGAAACACTGGGTTACATCAACCCTGTAACAAACCCGCAGACTGTTGTTCTGGATAACGCAAAGGCTTTGGAATGGCTGAAGAAAGGCGCACAGCCTTCTGATACAGTTCGCAGCATTCTTTCTCATGAAGGCATTCTGAAACAGTATCACGACGAAAAAGCAGCCGGGAAAGCGAAGAAATAAGCATCATGGCTGAACTGGACAGAGTTTTGCTCGATCTTGTGAAGCCTATGATTGAAAATCCCGATGAACTGGAAGTCAGGGAAATGCCTTCCATAAGTCCGGATGAAGTGGTGCTTCATGTATATGCGAAGGATGAAGATATTGCCCGTCTGATCGGCAAAAAGGGAAGCATGGCTTCCGCTTTAAGACAGGTCATGTCAGTTGCTTCGCATGCGGAAAACAAAAGAATTACGATCAAATTCGAACAAGTTTAGGATGCGGAAATGCATCCTTTTTGATAGGATATTTTTATGAAGTATATCTGTATCGGTAAGTATATCAATACGCACGGGATCCGCGGGGAGATCAAAATTGAGAGCTACTCGGACTTCGATGCGGAACGTTATAAAAAAGGACAGACGGTATATATGCTGATCGAAGGGGAGTATCAGCCTTTTACCGTCGCTTCTTTCCGGAAACATAAAGGATATTGTCTTGTTTCCTTTGAGGACAGGGATAATATCAATGATGTAGAACCGTACAAAGGCAGCATGATCTTCGTGAAGGACGAAGACAGGAAGCCTCTCAGAAAAGGGGAGTATTACCGCAGTGATCTGATCGGTATGGATGTATTCGATGAAAGCCATGCCTATATCGGGGAAGTCCTGCAGGTCGAAGAAACGCTCGGCGCCAATCTGAATCTCCGTATCCGAAAAGAAGACGGAAAGGAAATCCTGGTTCCGTATGTGCCCGGTTTTATCCGGAATGTCGATCCTGAACACAACGAGATGACCATTCATGCAATGGAGGGACTGCTGTGAGAATCAGTGTTCTGACCTTATTCCCGGAAATGTTTGCAGGTTTTACCAC
The DNA here is from genome assembly GCA_902782955.1 of uncultured Erysipelotrichaceae bacterium. The sequence goes on along the minus strand of CACZPD010000012.1, from coordinate 8,675 downwards.
CTCCAGCATCGTCGGAAGATCCATCGACAGACAGATCGTTTCTGTTGATTTTGTGCAGATACGTGATTTTGCGAAGGACCGGTATAAGCATGTGGACGATAAGCCGTTCGGCGGCGGCGCCGGCATGGTGATGAAATGCCAGCCTGTTGTGGATGCGCTGAATTCCGTCCGTACAGATCAGTCACATGTTGTTATGATGAGTCCTTCCGGTGTACCCTATACACAGGAAAAGGCGCATGAACTTGCGGGGAAGGATCATCTGGTCCTGCTCTGCGGACATTATGAGGGCATGGACGCGCGGATCGGGAAATACGTTGATGAAGAGATCAGTATAGGTGATTATGTCCTGACCGGCGGGGAACTCGCCTCCATGGTCATCATGGATTCTGTGATACGTCTGCTGGAAGGCAGTATAAAAGAGGAATCCACCGCGGATGAATCGTACGAAAACGGTCTGCTGGAATATCCCCAGTACACGCAGCCACGGGAATATGGCGGGGAATGTGTGCCGTCCGTACTGCTCTCCGGCAATCATCAGAAGATACGGGAATACCGCAGACTGCAGTCATTGCTTATCACAAAAGAAAAAAGACCGGATCTGTTTGCCCAATACGATCTGAGCAAAGAAGATATCCGGCTTCTGGAAAGATTTAAAAAAGAAGGATGGAGTACTTATGAAGAAGAAGCGCAAAGTTAAATTTCCATATCCGCTGAAATGGCACCGGTTTGTACAGATCGTGCTCATGCCCCTTATGCTTGTGGGATTGATCTACGGTCTGCTTTCGGTCGTATTTGAACTGCTGAACCTGAATGTTCCGTATTTTGTGAAGATCCTGACAACAGCAGGCATGAACCTGAACCATCTCGGAAATAAGCTGTGGTGGCTTCTTGGCGCGCTGATGTACGCGTTCCTGCAGATCCTGGTACTGGGCAATTCCTGGATCGGTTCCTTTACATGGCGGAAATACAGCCGCAGACTGTGGATCTTCCATCTTCTGCTCCTGCTTGCAGGCTACGCCGCGTTTTTCTATCTCTGCTACATCAAGAACTATCAGAATATTATCGGCAGTATGATCTTCCAGCTGCTCGGCTATTATATCAATCCGACTTTCATCCTGGTAGCGATGGCAGTAGGGCTGGCAGTGCTGATCATCTATGTTGTGCTGAATCTCCACTATTATCACAAGAGGCGGAAGATCTACGGCATCGATTATTCCGTATATGAAACGATCGAGGAAGAACCGGAGCAGACACCTGCGCCGCAGCCGGTTCCCGAAGCTGTTTCGGAACCCGAACCTGAGCCGGTACCCACGGAGAATATTCCTGTTCCCAGTGTCGATGAGATGGCAGAAAAAGCCCGTGAGAGCACGATCGTTGAAATACCTTCTGACAAACAGTAAAAAAGTCCCTTCAGAGATAATTCTGAAGAGACTTTTTTTATGCTGATTCAAATACAGTTTCGGCATACCGGACGGTAGCCATCGCGTCTTTTCCGTATGCGTCGGCACCGATCTGATCGGCGTATTCCTGAGTCAGGACAGCACCGCCGACGATGATCTTTGTTTCAGGACTGACTTTTCTCAGCAATTTGATCGTTTCCTCCATACTGACGACTGTTGTCGTCATGAGGGCGGAAAGACCGACAAGACGGATCCTGTTTTTGACAGCGGCTTCCGCGATAACTTCAGGCGGTACATCTTTGCCGAGATCCATGACCTGGAAACCGTAGTTTTCCAGCATGACCTTGACAATATTCTTGCCGATATCATGAATGTCACCTTTGACGGTGGCCATGACCACGGTCCCGCGGTTTTCCTGCTTTCCTTCCGGCATGTTGTTTTTAATAACTGCGAACGCCGCCTTAGCTGCATCAGCGCTCATCAGAAGCTGGGGGAGGAATATCGTCCCGTTTTCAAAACCTTTGCCGACCTTATCAAGGGCAGGGATCAGATCTTCATTGATGATGGAAAGCCCGTCTTTTTCTTTCAGCAGTTCGCCGGTGCATTTTTCCGCCTGTGCGGCAAGACCGTGTTCCACGCTGTAGAAAAGGGTATTGGTACCGGCTGCCGGTGCGCTTACCTGAGCCGGACGCTCTTCTTGCTGCTGGTTGAAGGCATTGATATATTCCATGCAGTTCTCGTCTTTCCCGAGCAGGGCCAGGGAAGAACGGTACGCAGACATCATGGCTTCATCCAGCGGATTTATGATCGCGCAGCTCAACCCGTTCTGCATTGCCATAGAGAGGAATGTGGAATTGATGCGTTTCCTCTGGGGAAGGCCGAAAGAGATATTCGACACACCAAGTACGGTATGTCCGCGCATCTCTTCATGGATCGTGCGCAGTGCACGCAGTGTCCTGAGGGCGGAACGGTTATCTGAAGAGATCGTCAGCGCCAGTGTATCGATCACGATGTCCTGACGGGGTATCCCGTATCTGTCAGCTGCTTCATATATTCTCCGGGCAATGGCGATCCGTTTTTCAGGCTCTTCCGGAATGCCTTCTTCATCCAGACAGAGTCCGACCAGAACGCCGCCGTATTTTGCGACCAGCGGCATGACGGCCTCAATATTCTCTTTTTTTCCGTTGACGGAGTTGACCATGGCTTTCCCGTTGTAGATCCGGAGTCCTCTTTCCAGTGCTTCGATATCAGAAGTATCGATCTGCAGGGGCAGGTTGGTTACGGACTGAATTGCCTTGACGGCTTCCTCCATCATTTCCGGTTCATTGATCTCAGGCAGACCGAGGTTGACATCCAGGATCTCAGCACCGGCTTCTTCCTGCCGGAGCGCTTCCTGCAGGATGTAATTCATATCATGCCTGCGCAGGGCTTCCTTCAGTTTTTTCTTTCCCGTCGGATTGATCCGTTCCCCGATGATCACGGTCTTCTCCCCGATTGCGACTGCTTTTCCGTAGGAGGATACATAGGTATATGTTTTTTTCTCGGCCGGTGAAAAGGGCTTTTCCTTCAGGGCTGCGATCATTTTCCGCATGTGGACAGGTGTTGTTCCGCAGCAGCCGCCGGCAACCTGTATGCCGATGTCGGCGATCTCTTTCATGTAGGCGGTAAACTGGTCGGCATCGATATCATAATAGGTCCTGCCATGGCGTTCCACAGGAAGCCCGGCATTCGGTTTTACGATCAGAGGAAGGGATGTGACTTCACGCATCCTTCTGACGATCGGGATCATCTGTTTCGGACCGAGCGAACAGTTGACACCCAGCGCGTCGACCCGCAGTCCTTCAAGCATTGCCGCGACTGCTTCTACCGGTTCTCCCGTCAGCATTTTTCCGTTGGCGTCAAAGGTTACCGTGACGCAGACGGGAAGGTCGGAATTCTCTTTTGCGGCGAGTACCGCGGCTTTTGCCTCATAGCCGCTGGACATGGTCTCGATCTGGATCAGGTCGACCGGCAGACAGTTGCCGATGCGTACGATCTCAGCGAATGTCTGCACGGCTTTTTCAAACGGAAGATCACCCATCGGTTCCAGCAGTTTTCCCGTCGGACCGATATCCAGTGCGACAAAGGCATCGGTTCTTCCTGTATTTTCTTTTGCTTTTAGGGCATTGGTTACAGCGGCTTCGATGATCTCTTTCAGCTGATCCGGATATTTGAATCCGTTTGCCCCGAATGTATTTGTATAAATGATATCGCTGCCGCAGTTCAGGTATTCGGTATGGAGCTGCACGATTTCATCCGGATGGGTGAGATTCCACATTTCCGGCAGTTCACCGCGCCCGAGTCCGAGCGACTGCAGGATCGTGCCTGTACCGCCGTCGGAAAACAGCATTTCCCGGTTTAAACGTTCTTTAAATGTTTTCATGTGTTTCTCCTTTCCGCCTGTATACACAGCTGCCTGCCATCGCGCATGAACCGCATGGATCGTCATGGCACGATGTTTCATGTTCCGAAAGACCGATGAATGCAGTCATCGATTTGGAAGGGATCATCAGAAAAGAATCAGTCAGCGTGATCCCGGCTGTTTTTTCCAGATCCAGCAGCCGCGCAAAATCTTTCTGCAGGGATAAAGGCAGGTCCCCGTATCCGGGAGAATACCAGCCTGTTGTGTAATAACCTTCCTTCCGCATTTTTTTACCGATCTCCGCATGCAGGGTGCGGAAGTATGTTTCCGTCATTGCGGATCCGGCAGCCTGCAGACCGGAAGCTTCCAGTATGGAATCAATCGATGCGCGGCGGATCAGCCGGTCCGGTTCATGCCCGAGCGTGCAGGCCGCCAGGATCACTTTGGAACACCCGCTGATATATCTGCGGAAGGCATCGGACTGTATGACCATATTCTCAATGATGACGGCGTCTTCCGTTTTCCTGAGCGGGAATATGCGCCAGGTGCTGCGCGGCGTGATGCAGGCATTCAGCCGGGCAACACACTCTTCACACAGCGTACTGTCTTCCGGAAGTGACCATCCGAGATATCTTCTGACATCACGGAGATCCGGTGTGATCATTTGATGATCGCGAACAGATTATTCAGAATGCCGCCCGCGACTTCCGGTTTGTTCATGGAATAGATATGGATATGTGTGACGCCGTGGGCAATCAGGTCGATGATCTGTTCGCTGGCATAGATGATGCCTGCCTGCTTCATGGCATCCGGATCATCGCCGAACCGGTCGACGATCATGGAGAACCGGCGCGGGACCATGGTTCCGGAAAGGGCAACAGACCGTTTCAGCTGCCGGGCATTCGTGATCGGCATAATACCGGCAAGTACAGGAAGCTCAATGCCTTTCTCACGGATCCGGTAGAGGAAGTGATACAGGATCGAATTGTCGAAGAACATCTGGGTGGTCAGAAAATCACATCCGGCATCCGCTTTTTCCTTCAGATGATCGATGTCTTCATCCTGATGGGCACATTCGATATGTCCTTCCGGATAGCAGGCGCCGCCGATGCAGAGATCGGAATGTGCGCGGATGTCACGGATCAGGTCACTTGCGTATGTATAGTCATGCACCATCCTGCCGTCTGCGGGCAGATCGCCGCGCAGGGCCATGATATTTTCAATGCCGTTTTTCTGCAGCTCATCCAGAACATGATGCACATGTTCCTTCGTTGAAGAAACGCAGGTCAGGTGCGGAAGGATGGTGATGCCGTATTTTCTCTTCAGGGAAGAGGCGATCTCCAGGGTCAGACGGGAATTGCTGCCGCCGGCGCCGTATGTGACGCTCATGAAATCCGGATTCAGAGCTGCTATTTTTTCGGTTGCTTCAAGGACACTTTCCATACCGTCCGTTTTCTTGGGCGGGAATACTTCGAAGGAAAGCGTGATGTCTTTTGTTTTTAGGATTTCACTGATCTTCATGGCAGTCACCTCGTTTGTAAAATTGTACTACAGATATCGGAAATATCATTTAAATTTATGTGTCATGTGGAATCTGATCCGGCTGTCTGCTATCATATTGCATATACATCCGGAAATAAAGCCGCAGGTGTGATGAGGGAACAGAAGTTCTTTGGTCATCATGAAAAGGGAAACAGGTGAAAGGCCTGTACGAACTCGTCACTGTGAAAAGGGAGAGGCGCACTGATATGCCACTGGGAGACCGGGAAGGCAGTGTGCTTCGTAGATCTTCAAGTCAGGAGACCTGCCTGCTGCTGTGCGATAGCCACGAGATCCTGGCTGCACGTTTTGTTTTTTATTTTCTTTTCGTGCGGGCAGGCGGATGTTTTACGGAGGGAAAATATGAAAAACAAAAAAACACTCTATGCACTGATCGGCCTGGTTGCGGCTGCCATGATCTTCTTCTTTGTCTATAAGCAGCTTGCGCCGAAACCGGCAGCGGGCAGAAAAGCCTATACGCTGGAAGTTGTCGACGCAGACGGTGAGATCAAGGCATACGGCGGAAAAACGGACGCGGAATACCTGATCAACCTGATGGATGAAGTCGCTGAAAAAATGGATTTCTCCTATGAGAAGGAAGATAGTGAATACGGCGCGTATATCACAACTGTCAACGGACTGAAGGCGGACTATAATACAGACGGTGCCTACTGGGCGATCTTTGTCAACGGCGAATACGGCCAGTACGGCGCGGATCAGCAGCCTGTAGCGGATGGTGATATCTTCAGGCTTGCATATTCCAAATAAGGAAAGAGGAAGAAAGTGAGATCAGACACAAGAACACTCGTGCTGCTGGCTGTCGAGACGGCTGTTCTGGAGGTGGCAAAACGGGCGCTGGATTTTCTGCCCAATGTCGAACTGATCACCTTTCTTTTTATTGTGTTCACCCTGAAAACAGGCGTCAAAAAAACACTGATCGTATCGCTGATCTTTTCATTCATTGAGATGATGATCTTCGGGATCGGCACATGGACCATGGTTTATTTCTATATCTGGCCCATACTGATCCTGGCAGTTCATCTTCTGCCGGAGAACTCAGGCAGGCTGACCTATGCAGTAACTGCGGGGGCATACGGTCTTCTCTTCGGCATGCTGTGCGCGCCGGTAACGTTCGTGATCGGGGGATGGCAGGCAGCTGCCGCATGGTGGGTCGCCGGCATTCCCTATGACCTGATCCACTGTGTGTCCAATTTTCTTGTCTGCTTCCTGCTGTTTGACCCGGTCATGAAAGCAATGGAGTATATACCGTTCTGAAGTCAGAGATGTTTGATTGACGGTCAATCAGTTGCGGTGATATGATTTCCGATATGACAGAAAGGCGGAATGCTCAATGGTAAAGGTTGCGAAATTCGGAGGATCATCCCTTGCGGACGGTGACAGGATCCGCCACGCATGTGAACTTGTGCGCAGTGATCCCGACCGCCGCTTTATGGTCGTCTCCGCGCCCGGCAAAAGGGGAGAGGATGATGAGAAGATCACGGATCTGCTTTATCATTTATCAGAACAGAAAGAAGCGGGAGATGATTATTCCGGTACATTGAAACAGATCACGGACCGGTTTGAAAGCATCGTCAGGGATCTCGGCATCACTTATGACCTGGACAGCGAATTTGATCTGATCAGGGAACAGCTGAAAGACGCTTCCGCTGCCTGGATCGCAAGCCGCGGGGAATATCTGTGCGGGAAGATCGCAGCTGCTTTTCTGGACTGGCCGTTTGTGGATGCGGCGCAGCTGATCCGCTTCCGTCCTGACGGGACACTGGAAGAATCGCTGACCTACGCCAATGCGCGCAGGGTGCTTGAAGATTATGAATGCGCGGTCATACCCGGTTTTTACGGCAGCGGTCCCAACGGAAGGATCATGGTGTTCACAAGAGGCGGCTCCGATGTAACGGGTTCGATCATCGCCCGCGCAGTGGATGCGGACCTGTATGAAAACTGGACGGATGTTTCCGGTATCATGAGCGCCGATCCGAGGATCATCGATGATCCGCGGCAGATCCGCTGGATCAGCTACAGGGAACTGCGGGAACTTTCCTATATGGGCGCTTCCGTCCTGCATGAAGATGCGGTATTCCCGCTGAAAAATACAGGTATCCCGATCCGGGTGTGCAATACGATGGATCCGGAAAACGAAGGCACGCACATCGTCGGCAAGTACCCTGTGGACCTGGTCAACCACCCGGTCACGGGTATTGCGGGAAAATGCGGCTTTTCCAACCTGCAGATCGAAATGGCCATGATGAACAGCCAGGTCGGCTTCGGTGCCAGGATCCTGGAGATCATTGCAGAACATGGTATTTCCTACGAGCATACCCCGACATCGATCGATATCATGTCCGTCATAGCGGATACGCCGTCCATGATGCGGCACCGCAATGAGATCCTGCAGGAGATCGACAGACAGTACCATCCGGACAGGATGTTCATCCAGGACGGCATGGCGCTGGTCGCCGTCGTCGGTGAAGGCATCTCCACCAATGTCGGTGTGGCTGCCAAAGTCCTCGCAAGCATCGCTGAGGCCGGCATCAACGTACGCATGATCGATGCCGGATGCAGCGAGCTGAACATCATCATCGGCGTCAATGAGACCGATTATGAAAAAACGATCCGTGCGCTGTATGAAGGATTATATGAATATCTGTAAAAAAAAGAGGTCAGTCTGAACTGACCTCTTCCGATAAAGCAAAATACTTTTCGAGAAACATTTTATGACCGGCAGTGACGGCGATGTATTCCAGCATCTCCTCATCCTCGGTCAGTTTTTTATTGTCCGCAAACAGGGCTTTTCCCGGTCCGATCTCCGCCAGTACATGCAGGAGGATGGTGCGGAAGTAATTATAGGAACTTTCAAATGATTCCGCATTTGCGTCTCTGGAAAGAAGGGTTCGGAGATGATCCAGGGAAAGAACGGTCTTGGCAATCGAGATGAAGATGAACTGGGCGATCTGATCCCGCGTATAGGTCTTTTTGTTGAGACGTTTTACGAGTTTCTGTTTGACGGAATTCGTGATCATGGAAGGCGTAACAATGAAATCCGGGAACTTGGAAAAATAGGAATTCAGATATTTCGTGACCTGATCCAGATACAGTCCCACATCAGGGATCTCATGATAGGCAGGCAGCGTAAATTCCTGCATGGCGCTGTGTATTTCTTTTCTTATCATAATCTCATAATAAACGGTTATAAAATATTCGTCAATAATATTATCGGTATCGCTTGACAGGTTAATCAAAAACCGATATATTCTTGTTAGAGGTTATTCAATAACCGGTAAGGAGGTATTGATATGACTGTTATCCATCCTCAGATC
>CACZPD010000011.1 GCA_902782955.1 uncultured Erysipelotrichaceae bacterium | reverse complement strand
TGATCCGGATATCCTGCTGGCGGATGAGCCGACCGGTGCCCTGGATACGGTCACCAGCATCCAGGTCATGGATCTTTTAAAGGAAGTAGCGGAAGAACGGCTTGTCGTCATGGTCACGCATAATCCGGAACTGGCGGAAGAGTATGCGACCCGCATCGTAAATCTGCGTGACGGCATGATCACCGGGGATTCCGATCCGTATGTGGTCGCAGATGAGATTCCTGCGGTGCACAAAAACATGGGAAAGGCTTCCATGTCTTTTCTCACGTCACTTCTGCTCAGCTTCAATAACCTGAAAACAAAAAAAGGAAGGACCTTCCTGACTGCTTTTGCCGGCTCGATCGGTATTATCGGCATCGCGCTGATCCTGTCTCTTTCCAACGGCGTCAATGAATATATCCACAACGTCGAGGAAAACACATTATCTGAATACCCGCTGGAGATCGATGAAGCCGGCGTCAATCTGACATCCCTGATCCTGAACCGGACAAAAAAAGATGAGGGAGAATATGAAGTCAGGGAACGGCATACACTGAGTACGATGTTCTCCAATATCCGGAAGAACGATCTTTCCGCGCTGAAACTCTATCTGGAGAGCAGGGACAGCCATATCTATGATTATGCGAACGCGGTCGAATATACCTTCACCGTAACACCGAGACTTTACCGGATGACAGGGGAGTCCTCTTACCGCCAGGTCAGTCCGAATCCGGCTTTTTCGCGTATGGGAATGAATTCATCGGCAGCGTCTTCCGCCGCCATGTCACGGATGAACATTTTCAGTTCCCTGCCGGAAGACGAAAGTTTATATAAGGAAAAATATGATGTGCTGGCCGGCAGATGGCCGGAAAATCACAATGAATGCGTGGTCGTTCTAAGCAATGACCAGATCGTTTCAGACCTGACGCTGTACACGCTTGGCCTTAAGGATCCGAAAGAATTTGACAAGATGATGGAAGCCTATTCCAAAGGGGAAACCATGGAATTTGACGAGGAAGAAAAAACATTCCTGTTCAATGATTTCCTCGGCATCCAGTTCAAAATCGTGGACAATGCGGACTGCTACGAATATGACAGTGAATATGATGTCTATGTCGATAAGTCCGACAATAAGGACTACATGCTGAAGAAGATCCGGAACGGTGAACCGCTTGAAGTCATCGGTGTTGTGAAACCGCACAGTGATGAAGACTCGATGCTGCTGGGAACAGGGATCTGTTACCACTATTCGCTCAGCCGGTATGTGATGGAACGCGCGCAGAACAGCGAGATCGTCAAAAAGCAGCTGGCGCATCCGGACATCAACGTATTTACCGGCAAGGATTTTGCGGATGAGGAAGCGTCCGCCTTCAACATGGAGAGTCTGTTCTCGATCGATACGGAAGCCATGGCAAAAGCCTTCCAGGTGGATGCGTCAGGGCTCAATATTGATACGTCTGCCTTTACCAACATCAATATCGATCCCTCCTCGATCTCTTTTGATATGTCGGATTTCAATGTCGATATGGGAGAAGCAGGACAGAAGCTGCTTTCCAATATAATGAAAAACGTTACGGTGGAGATCTCTTCGGAAGAGATGCTGAAACTGTTTGAAACCGTGCTGAACAGCTATCTGGACAAAGCCGCGAAAGATCCTGCGACCGATTACAGAAGGCTCGGTGAAGCTGTTCAGAAATACATGACGTCGGAACAGGCCCGGACGATCCTCCGGGATGATACGGCAGCCCTGATCAATGAACTGGGCATCGTAATTCCTACAGAACAGGACCTGACCGCGATGGTGGCGGACATCATGTCCGGATACCCGGCTTACGCAGCGGAACACATGAACGATGACACCGATCAGGCAGCCCTGATGACGGAGTATCTGGGTACACAGGAAGTACGTGATAAGATCACCTCCTATGCACAGGGCTATGCGGATTCCAATCAGGATATAACAGTGACCGAAGAACAGATCACGAAGATCCTGGATGATATCTATCAGGGATATGAAACATACGCCGAAGAGAATAAACTGCCGGATCCTTCCCTGATGGCATCTTCCTTCATGAAGTATCTGGATTCCGATGAAGGCAGAAAACTGCTGAATGCCGGGCTGAAGAAAGCAGTAAATGTTGATGAGATCGAGAAGGAATTGGAGAAGGCTTTTTCGGAAACAATGTCTGACTATTCAGGCAAAATGCAGTCCCAGATCGAAAAAATGATGAAGCAGGTCATGACCCAGATCGGCAGCGGCGTATCCGGTGCCATGAAGAATATGATGACGCAGATGATGAAAAACATGCAGAACATATTCAACGTGGATGTGGACGCGTTCCGGAACGCGATCCAGATCAATATGGATGGGGATTCCCTGAAGGAACTGATGATGTCCATGATGACTTCTGAAACCGCGACATATGAAGGCAATCTGGCAAAACTGAATTACGCGGATGAAGATATTCCCGCTGCCATCTACATCTATCCGAAGGATTTTGAAAGCAAGGAAAGGATCATTGAGATCCTGGATTCCTATAACGAACGGATGGAGGCCGAAGGCGAGGATGACAAGGTGATCACCTATACCGACTATGTCGGTGCCCTGATGTCGTCCGTTACGAATATCATTGATACGATCAGCTATGTGCTGGTGGCGTTCGTTGCCATTTCCCTGATCGTTTCCTCGATCATGATCGGGATCATCACATATATCTCCGTTCTGGAAAGAACGAAGGAGATCGGTATCCTGCGCGCGATCGGTGCTTCCAAACGGAACATCTCGCAGGTATTCAACGCCGAAACATTTATCATCGGTCTTCTTTCCGGTGTGCTCGGCATCCTGATCTCGGCACTTCTGCTGATACCGGGCAATGCCCTGATCCATGCCATCAGCGGAAATACGGAAGTCAACGCGATCCTGCCGGTGGCAGCTGCGCTGATCCTGATCGTGATCAGTGTCCTGCTGACACTGATCGGCGGTATCATTCCTTCCCGGAAAGCCGCGAAGAAAGATCCGGTCACAGCACTGCGTACAGAATAAAAAAGAGAAGTTTACTCCTCAGAGGAGTCTTTCTCTTTTTCTTTGTCTTCTTCCTTTTCTTTCTCGTCTGTCTGATCTTTATACCAGAGAGCCGCAGCGTAGGAATGAACGAATGAAACGTACAATATGCCGGCAGCGATCGCCGCAGCCGCAGCCAGTTTTCTTCCGATCGTCGGTGGCAGCATTTCCCTTTCTCCTCCTGTTATTTCTGTATCACATCAATGATCTCACCGATGAACATGTAATGCGGATGCCAGTCTTTATAGATCCCTTCCGAGATCTCTTTGGCGAGCAATTCCCTGTGGAACTGGTCTGCGTAGAGTTTTTTGCAGACGAAAGTCAGCTCCGCTTCCTGAAAGGTCACAGTGCCGTCGATCTCCCGCGGTGTCAGGGAAGTCATGGCTACCTTGTCCTTGTCCCTTCCGGAAGTGGTGCCGAGGACCTGCAGGTCCCTGCGGTATTCCGGCGGGAAGAATGCCACGGTAAACTTTTCGTTCTTCATGAGATATTCCCATGTATAGCGGTCTTCGTTGATGTAGATCGTCACGATGGTGCGGTCATTGTCCCAGATGCTGCCGAGGGAGCCCCAGCCGATCGTACAGGTGTTGAAATCATCCGGTGAACCGGCGGTTGCCAGTGCCCACTGTTTGCGGAACATCTCAAAGACCTTGTATCGGTTTTCCTTGTAACTCATAATGATATCCTCCGGTTTCTGCAGTAAAATTCGCGAATCTGCGTTATGAAAATAAATGATATGACATGATTATCTGTTATGATAATAGTAACATAAGGAGTTCATCATGAAAGGAAAATATTTGTCCGTTCTGATCGCAATGTGCGGACTTGCGGCAAGTTCCGTCGGTGTCATGGTCAACGCTGCAGGTGTTTTTTATGCACCGATCGCGGAAAGTCTCGGCACCGGCCGCGGAAGTATTGCCATGATGATAACGATCTGTTCGATCGTTGCGTCCATGGTGGCGATGGCCGTTCCGAAGCTGATCAGGGAAACCAATCTGAAACTGATCATCATAGTGGCGACTGTATTGATGGCAGGGTCTACGCTTCTTTACTCCCTGTGTAATTCTCTCTGGCAGCTCTATCTGCTGAGCATCATCCGCGGTTTCGGCGGCGGTCTGATCAACTTTGTTCTGATTACCATGATCCTGAACCAGTGGTTTTTTGCCAAGCACGGTGTGATCACAAGTATTGCCATGGCGTTCAGCGGTGTTCCGGGTGTGGTCCTTTCACCGATCTACACAAGCATCATCAATTCTTCCGGATGGCGCACGGCATATGTTGCAGTAGCTGCTTCCATTGTCCTGTTCAATCTTCCGGCAATTCTGCTGAAGTTCTCGCTCCGTCCCCAGACAAGCGGTCTGCAGCCATACGGCTATGAGGAATTCCAGAAATTGCGGGAAGAAGGAAATGTCCTGCATGATGACAGATCAAGTGCCGGCTTCAGTTTTGCCAATCCGAAATTCATCCTGGCAATGATCGTTACGATCATGATTTCCATCGTAGCGGCAGTTCCGCAGCACTTCCCGGGCTATGCCACATCCATCGGGCATTCCGCGGAAGTCGGTGCGCTCATGCTGTCGGTCAGTATGGCTTTCAACATTCTTTCCAAACTTGGACTTGGTGTTCTTTCCGACAAGGTCGGTGTCTATAAGAGCGTTATGATCATGGTCTGCGTCAATATTGTCGGTATCCTGTTCCTGCTGTTCATCAATACGGAATTCACACTGTACGCCGGTGCAGGCATGTTCGCTTTTGCCTTTGCGGTCGGGGCGGTAGGATGCGCGATGATCACCGG
>CACZPD010000010.1 GCA_902782955.1 uncultured Erysipelotrichaceae bacterium | reverse complement strand
GGAACGGACACTGGAACCGGCAGGGAAGGGACGGAAAGACGAACGTTTTATGAACGGCATCATCGTCCAGTTTGACCTGACATTTACCAACAAGGCGTGGGTACAGGCGGAGCGCTATCACTTCCTGGATTTTGTCAGCTCCCAGTCGACGATGCAGAAGATCACGAAATTCGATCTGGATGATGCGTACATCGAATATACGGATCCGCGTATCATTGAGATTATGAAGGAAAAGACGAAAGCATACAACGAGCTGACAGAAGATATCCGCAAGCTGAAAGAAGAAGGCAAAGACACCACTACGCTGAATGATCTGGCGAAGGTACGCTACCTGGAGATCCTTTACAGCAATCCTGCAGGTTTCCGCATGACAGCGCGTATGACAACCAATTACCGGCAGCTGAAAACGATCTACCACCAGAGGAAATCACACCGCCTTCCGGAGTGGAGGGCATTCTGTGAATGGATTGAAACACTGCCAAACAGCGAATTTATCACATATTCAGAGTAAAACAAAAGGGTACGAAAACACAAATTGTGGACAAATCATTTTTCCACATTTCCGGTATGGAAGACAGGGTCTTCATGTTAAAATGATAGCGGTATGAAATTCGAAGAATTTGAGCAGTGGCTGGATCAGAAACAGATGAAAGAACACGCAGATGCGCTCCGGCAGTATCTGGGGCTTTTGTGCGAATGGAGCGGAAAAATGAATCTGACCGCCATCAAAGATCCGGAAGAAATACTGGAAAAACATTTTATCGATTCCATCCTGCCTCTGACCCAGACAGAGATCAGCGGATCTGCGGCGGATGTAGGAACCGGCGCAGGGTTTCCCGGACTGGTGTGGAAAATCGTAAAACCGGAACTGCGCATGACGCTCATTGAACCGACGGAAAAAAGATGCCGGTTCCTCAGGGAAGTCATACATACACTGAATCTTACAGATATCGAAGTCGTAAATATGCGGGCGGAAGACTATGCAAAGGATCACAGGGAGTCATTTGATGTCGTAACGGCAAGGGCGGTTGCGAACCTGAATGTGCTTTGTGAACTATGCATTCCGCTGGTCCGTATCGGCGGCAAGTTTATCGCTATGAAAGGTGCGCAGGCACTGGAAGAAAAAGACGCGGCGCAGAAAGCCGCAGAAACGCTCGGGGCACGGTTTGCGGATGCTGTAAGCGCATCCCTGCCGAAAGGAGATACCCGGATCAGCCTTATATATATTAAGGATAAAGCCACTCCGGCAAAGTATCCGCGGAATTACGGGCAGATCAAAAAGAAACCGTTATAGGTTAGGAAGGATCACGCATATGCGGAAGAGCATATTTGACATATTTGAAAAACAGGAAGGCAAAAAAGTCGTCAGTATTCCCCTGGAACAGATCCAGCCTTCCCGCTACCAGCCGCGTTTGAAATTCGATGCGGATTCCCTGCGGGAACTTTCGGAATCCATCCGGGAAACCGGACTGATCCAGCCCATTACCGTAAGGGAGATCGATGATCACTATGAGATCATTGCCGGTGAGCGCAGATACCGCGCATCCGAAATGGCCGGACTGAGTGAGATCGACTGCTATATCATGACGCCGACGGAAGACCAGGCGGCACAGATGGCACTGGTCGAAAACATCCAGAGAAAAGACCTGTCCGCGATCGAAGAAGCACGAAGCTATGTTCAGATCAGCCGGCAGTTCGGCATGACGCAGGAACAGATCGCCAAAAAAGTCGGCAAGTCGCAGTCTGCCATCGCCAACAAGATACGTCTTCTGAATCTCCCGGATGAGATCCAGGAAGGCGTGATCGAGGGAAAGATCACGGAACGGCACGCAAGAGCCATGCTTTCGGTACCGGAAGAAAAGCAGAAGCCGCTGTACCACACAGTTCTGCAGAAGGGACTGAATGTACGGGAAACGGAAAACGAGATCGAAAAGATCCTGAAGCCGAAAAAGACGAAGAGAAAGCAGAAGACAAAAGGCTTTACGCGGAATATGCAGATAGCAGTCAATTCCGTTAAACAATGCGTACAGATGATCACCAAAATGGGGATCAGTGCAGATATGGATCTCAGAGAAACGGATGATGAACTGCAGATGATCATCCGGGTGCCGAAAGGATAGGAAGTAAGTATGGGAAAAATCATAGCGATAGCCAATCAGAAAGGCGGCGTAGGAAAAACGACGACCGCCATGAACCTGGCAGCCGGACTGGCGTACATTAACAAACGTGTGCTGCTTGTGGATTTTGATCCGCAGGGAAATGCTTCCCACGGCATCGGCGCTTACAAAGAAGGTTTTGACAAAACGGTCTACGATGTCCTGATGAACGATACGACAGCCGCGGAAGCTACAGTCCATCTCCAGATGCCGCCGCTGGATGTCATTCCCAGCACGATCGACCTTTCCGGCGCAGATGTGGATATGGCACAGTACGAAACCGGCCGCGAGAGACTGCTGAAAAGAAAACTGGATGAAGTGCGTGACCTGTATGACTACATCATCATCGACTGCCCGCCGGCGCTCGGTCTTCTCAACACCAATGCGCTGACTGCCGCGGATACGGTCATGATCCCGGTACAGTGCGAGTATTTTGCGCTGGAAGGACTGACCCAGCTGCTCAGTACGATCCGACTTGTGCAGAGACTGTGGAACCCGCGTCTTTCGATCGAAGGTGTCCTCCTCACAATGTTCGATGTACGTACGAAGCTTTCCGTTGAAGTACAGCAGGAAGTCAGGAAATATTTCAAGGAAAAAGTATACCGCTGCTATATTCCGAGAAATGTCAGACTGAGCGAAGCACCCAGCCGGGAATCTTCGATCTTTGAATATGACACCCGCTCGGAAGGTGCAAAAGCCTATGCACAGCTGGTAAAGGAAGTTATTACACAGAACGAAAGGGGAAGGCGCTAAATGGCAGAAAAGAAAAAAGGCGGTCTGGGCGGCAGAGGCCTGGACTCCATATTCGGTCAGGATGTGGACCAGTTCCTGGAAGATATCCAGAACAACGCATCCAATGGTGCACCGGGAAGAAGGGAAGTGGAACTTCCGGTCGATGTGATCCGTCCCAATCCCTATCAGCCACGTAAGGAATTTGACAAAGGCGCACTGAATGAACTGGCGGATTCCATCCGCACACATGGCATTTTCACCCCGCTGCTTGTCCGCAAGAGCGTGAGCGGATATGATCTGATCACCGGTGAAAGAAGACTTCGTGCCGCCAAGATCGCAGGACTTTCCGTTGTCCCGGCAATTGCGGTTGACTTTACCGATGATGAGATGATGGAGATCTCCATTCTGGAAAACGTCCAGCGTGAAGACCTCAACCCGATCGAAGAAGCGACAGCTTATGAGTCCCTGGTCAAGAAACTCGGTTATACCCAGGAAAAGCTTGCGGAACGTGTCGGCAAATCCAGGGAATACTGCGCCAACATCATGCGTCTTCTGAAGCTTCCGGAAGAAGTGCAGAAGATGGTCGTAAACAAGGAACTCACCATGAGCCATGTCAGACCGCTGCTCTCACTGGAAAACGAAGACCAGATGTACGCGGCTGCGAAATATGTCAAATCCAACCGCATGTCTGTACGTGAGGTTGAAAAATACGTACGGGATTATTCCAGTCAGAAGAAAAAACCGCGCATCCGTCTGAAGGACAAGGATCCTCTGATCAAGGACCTGGAAAGACGTATGGAGGAAAAGTTCTCCACAAGGGTGCTTGTTACGAAACAGAATATTCAGATCTCCTATTCCGATACACAGGACCTGAACAGGATCCTGGAAATGATGGGATGTCTGGAGGAATCAGAAGAATAGCCGGTTTTTATGCCGGTTTTTTATATGTACTGTATGAATATACGCCGATGAGCATTACCAAAAAGACAATTTATAGAGTATAATAAAAAACACATCACACATGTACGGAAACGCAGGGAGAAGCGATGACAGAAAGAAACTGGAAAGTTTTCGGCTTCGTAGTTTTGGCAGGCGCCTGTTTTGGTCTGCTGGATTTTCGTTTTGCGTCCGGTTTTTTATTAGGAGCTCTCGGCGCCGTTCTGATGTATAAACGGATCGAAGCATACTGCGACAGCGTCATCCAGGCAAAATACGCATCCTCAAAAACAGCGTTTTTCGGATTCATGATCAACTATGCGATCATGGCAGGCGTGCTTGTGCTGTCGGCGCTATACAGGAATGTATTCAATATCTTCTTCGCTGCCGCGGGGCTGATGTCCATCAAGATCGCGGTCGTGGCGGAATCGTTCCTTTTCAGCGGGAAGGAGGCTTAATATGAAAGTCCAGGCTGATATATTTATCATTATATTTCTGACCATACTGCTTGGCGGTATCATGATATTCCTGACGGGAAAGATCAACAAAGCCAAACCGCTGGACAAGCCGAAAGGCATCCTTGTACCGGTGCTGATCGGAATTGAAAAGCTGCATCATGACGTCGCCCAGAATGTCGGCGAAAAGAACGCGCAGATCTTTACCCCGTATATTCTGACGATATCGGTTTATATCTTTATTTCCAATATCATCAGTTTGTTCGGCATCTCTTCACCGACCGCGAACTGGAGCGTTACGCTCACGCTTGCGATCATCACCTGGACGATCACCCAGATCGCCTCCTTCAAGTACAGCGGTGTGAAGAGCTGGTTCCACAGTTTCCTGGAGCCGATCCCGGTCCTTCTGCCGATCAACATTCTCGGCAAATTCTCTTCGATCATCTCGATGTCCCTCCGTCTTTTCGGAAACATCCTCTGCGGCAGCATCATCATGTCCCTCGTCTATGCGGGGGCACAGGGTCTGTCCAACCTGCTGGCGGGACTGCTTGGCGCTTCAGGCAGCGTGTTCAACTTCATGGCACCGATCATCGCACCGGTCCTGCATGCATATTTCGATGTATTTGCCGGGTTCATCCAGACCCTGGTATTTGTCACATTAACAATGGTATTTGTCGGCGTGGAAGTGCCGGACGAATTAAAATAAAGCAATATTGAAAAAAGGAGGAGCTTTATTATGGATATTACACGTGGTTTAATCGCAATCGGTGCAGGTCTTGCGGTATGCGCCGGAATGGGAACCGGAGTCGGTGAAGGTATCGCTGCCGGTCGTTCAATCGAAGCAATGGGAAGAAACCCTGAAATGATGCCGCAGATCAGATCCAACATGATTCTCGGTATCGCTCTGACTGAAACAGCTGCGATTTACGGTCTGCTTATTTCCATTATTCTGATCTTCGTATATTAAAGGGTGGCTCCATGATTGATATTGATGTTTACAATCAATTGGTGCCGAATCCTCTGACAATGGCTGTGCAGCTGCTCAGCACTTTTGTCCTGTTCATGATCGCCTACAAACTGCTGTGGCCGGCTACGCAGAAATATCTTGCCGGCAGGGCAGATAAGATGCAGGCAGATCTGGATGAAAGCGAACAGGCAAAACAGGCTGCGATAGAAGACCGCAGAAAAGCGATGGAAGAACTGAACGAAGCTTCTCAGAAATCCGAGGAGATCGTCAGCGCCGCAGTCAGACAGGCAAAGGACGAAAAAGACGCGATCCTTGCCCAGGCGGACCGTGAAGCTGTAGCTGCGCGCAAAAAAGCGCACGAACAGATCGAAGCGGAACGCGCTGCGATGTATGAATCCATGAAAAAGGAAATGGTTGAGATCGCACTGAGCGCCGCCGGGAAACTGATCGGCGAAAGCAGCGCGGAGGCAGTGGACCGCGAAGCGATTGACGCGTTTGTAAAGGAAGCTGCCGCTAATGAGTAACGAGGTTGCAGAACGCTACGGCGGAGGACTTTTTGAGCTCGCGAAAGAAAACGGAACAGTAGGAGAGAAAAAGCTGCAGGCGCAGAATCTGCTGAAAGCATTGCAGAAAGATCCGTCTTTCAGTGTCTTTCTCAGGGCAGTAAAAGTGACCCGGGATGAAAAAAGAGCCGTTGTGGACCAGGCTTTCCGGGATGTTTTGGACGCGGATATGATCCGTTTCCTCAAACTGCTCATTGATAAGGACCGCTCCTACTGTCTTAAAGATATATTGAAGAAATATATCGAGCTGGCGAATGTGGAACTGGGTGTACAGGAAGCTACTGTATACTCCGCAAGAGAAATAAAGGATGAAGATCTGGAACGTATCCGTAAGGCATTGGAAAAGAAGACGGGAAAAGAAATCGTTTTGACAAATGTGATCGACCCGTCGCTGATCGCCGGCATTAAGGTTACGGTCGGAAACTCCGTGACCGATATTACGACGAAGCGTCAGATCGACTCATTGAAACAAGCCTTACTGAAAGGAGGACGGGTATGAGAGAGTTAAGACCGGAAGAGATCAGTTCCCTGATCAAGGAACAAATCAGGAATTATGATCAGAAAATACACTCCGATGATGTCGGATATGTCATCAGCGTAGGTGACGGAATCGCAATGGTGCAGGGTATTGACAAGGCAATGTCATCCGAGCTCCTGGAATTCCCGCACGGTGTATTCGGCATGGTCATGAACCTGGAAGAAGATCATATCGGTGTCGTACTGCTCGGTGATGATACCTTGATCAAGGAAGGCGATGAAGTACGCCGTACGGAACGTATCGTTGAGGTTCCTGTCGGCGACGCTATGCTGGGCCGTGTCGTCAACGCCCTCGGACAGCCGATCGACAACAAGGGAGAGATCGTTACAGACAGATCCCGTCCGATCGAACGTGTCGCGCCGGGTGTCATGACAAGAAAATCCGTATGTCAGCCTCTGATGACCGGACTGAAGATCATCGACTCCATGATCCCGATCGGAAAAGGTCAGCGTGAGCTGATCATCGGCGACCGCGAAACCGGCAAGACGGCGATCGCGATCGATACGATCATCAATCAGAAGGGACAGAACGTGAACTGCATCTACGTGGCGATCGGTCAGAAGGAAAGCACCGTTGCCCGTCTCGTTCAGAAACTAAGGGAGAATGATGCGATGGACTATACAACGATCGTCAACGCGTCCGCATCCGAAAGCGCGCCGCTCCAGTATATGGCGCCGTACGCAGGATGTGCGATGGGTGAGGAATGGATGGAACAGGGCAAGGATGTCCTAATCATCTATGACGATCTGTCCAAGCACGCTGTTGCCTACAGAACCATGTCACTGCTGCTGAGAAGGCCTCCGGGACGTGAAGCGTATCCGGGTGACGTTTTCTATCTCCACAGCAGGCTGCTGGAACGTGCTGCCAAACTGTCCGATGAACTGGGCGGCGGTTCACTGACCGCGCTGCCGATCATCGAAACACAGGCAGGCGATATTTCAGCGTATATTCCGACCAATGTAATTTCCATTACGGACGGGCAGATCTTCCTGCAGACCGACCTGTTTGCCAGCGGCATCCGGCCGTCTGTCGATTCCGGTCTTTCCGTTTCACGTGTCGGATCCAACGCGCAGACAAAGGCGATGAAGAGAGTATCCTCTTCCCTCAAGCTGGAACTTGCGCAGTACCATGAAATGCTTACATTTGCCCAGTTCGGTTCCGATCTTGACGCAAGTACGAAAAAGATCATCGAACACGGCGCGAAATTAACGGAATTACTGAAACAGCCGCAGTACAGACCGATGGAGATGGTAAAGCAGGTATTATCTCTGTTTGCGGCAAAGAACGGATTCCTGGACAAAGTTGAAGTTGCGGATGTCCAGAGATTCGAAGCAGGCATGCATCGTTACTTCACGGAAAACCGCGCTGACCTTGTAAACAAGATCAACGAGACCGGTGAGATCGATTCCGATCTGCAGAAAGAACTTAGAAGTGCGATGGAGGAAGCCCTGAAGCAGTTCCTGCTGGTTAAGGGAGTTCAGTCATGAGCCAATCGAAGCAGGCTCTGAGAGCCCGCATCAAATCTGTAAACAGCACGAAGAAGATCACCAAGGCAATGGAGATGATCGCCAACGCGAAGCTGTTCAAACAGAGGCATAAAATGGAATGCAACAGGGAATACGCCCAGAGACTGCAGGATACGGTCAATGAGATCGTAGCCAAGAATCCCGGCGAGGACAGCATCTTCCTCAAGAACAAACCGGGAGAAGGAACAGTTACGATCATCTACTGCAGCGATCTCGGACTGTGCGGTTCCTATAATTCCAACGTAATGAAATATGCCAACGAACACCTGAAGCCCGGGGACCCCGTTTTCCTGGTAGGCACATCCATGTACCGCCAGTTCAGGGAAGCCGGATACAATATTCTGAATGAGGAACCCATTTCCAGCGACCGTTCGGATTTCATGAGTCTGAAGGATCTGGTCATGGACGCGACAGAAATGTATCTGCGGGGCAAAACAGGTAAGGTGCAGCTGCTGTATACGCGGTTTGTCAACACGATGACATTCAAACCGGAACTGGACCAGCTGCTGCCGTGTGATATCAGCTCTGTTCAGAAACATGTCAAGGAAAACAAGCTGGAAGCGGAGACACTGTTTGAACCGGATGCCAAAACGATCCTGGACCATCTGATCCCGATGATGATCCAGAACGTGGCTTACGCAGACTGGATGGAATCCACAACTGCCGAGCAGGGATCCCGCCGTATGGCTATGAAGACCGCAAGTGACAACGCGGATGAGCTGAGTGCAGATCTGCTGCTGGAATACAACAAGGCAAGACAGGCTGCCATCACACAGGAAATCACAGAAATCGTCGGCGGATCCGCCGCTGTGTAGAAAGAAGGTAATGATTATGAGTGAGACAGGAAGAATAGTGCAGGTTATAGGACCGGTCGTTGACATTCGTTTTGATTCGGATCATCTGCCTTCCATTAAAAACGCGATCTGGGTCCATATGAGTGACTCGAAGCGCATGACGGCGGAAGTTGCCCAGCATATCGGCGACGACATCGTCAGATGCATTGCCATGAGCTCGACAGACGGTCTGATCAGAGGCATGGAATGTGAAGATACAGGCGCACCGATCCAGGTGCCGGTCGGAAACGAAGTACTCGGACGTATGTTCAACGTACTCGGCGACCCGATCGACGGACTGGGAGAAGTAGTTGCCAAAAAGAAAATGCCGATCCACAGGGAAGCGCCGACGTTTGCCCAGCAGCAGACATCGACTGAGATCCTGGAAACCGGCATCAAGGTCATTGACCTGCTCTGCCCGTATTCCAAGGGCGGCAAGGTCGGTCTGTTCGGCGGTGCCGGCGTAGGCAAGACAGTCCTGATGCAGGAACTGATCCACAACATCGCGATCGAGCACGGCGGACGTTCTGTCGTAGCGGGTGTCGGTGAAAGAACCCGTGAAGGCAATGACATGTATTATGAAATGAAGGAATCCGGCGTTCTGAAGAACACCGTACTTACATACGGCCAGATGAACGAATCCCCGGGTGCCAGAATGAGAGTTGCTTTATCAGCCCTGACCATGGCGGAATATTTCCGTGATGAAGAGAATCAGGACGTATTATTGTTCATCGACAATATCTTCCGTTTTACCCAGGCAGGTTCGGAAGTCTCCGCGCTGCTGGGACGTATGCCGTCAGCTGTAGGCTACCAGCCGACACTGGCAACGGAAATGGGCCAGCTCCAGGAACGGATCACTTCCACAGACAAGGGTTCCATCACTTCCGTCCAGGCGATCTACGTTCCTGCGGATGACCTGACAGACCCGGCGCCGGCTACAGCGTTCTCACACCTGGACGCAAAGACCGTCCTTGACAGAAGCATCGCTGCCCTGGGTATCTACCCGGCTGTTGACCCGCTGGGATCCGGTTCCCGTAACCTGGACCCGCTGATCCTGGGTGAAGAGCACTACGAAGTGGCGCGTGAAGTACAGAAGATCCTGCAGAGATATAAGGAACTGCAGGACATCATCGCCATCCTCGGTATGGAAGAACTCGGTGAAGATGACAAGAAGATCGTTGCGAGAGCACGCCGTGTCCGTAATTTCCTTTCCCAGCCGTTCAGCGTTGCGGAACAGTTCTCCGGAATTCCGGGCGTATATGTACCGGTCAAGGATACGGTACGTTCCTTCAGGGAGATCCTGGAAGGAAAATACGACGATCTGCCGGAACAGGCGTTCATGAGCGTCGGAACGATCGAAGACGTTGTGAAGAAAGCTGAGAGTTTACAGTAATGATTCACTGCCGGATAATTACACCGGAAGGTGTATATAAAGAACTGGATACGCCGATCATCAATATACGGACGATCGAAGGAGCGAGAGGCATCCTGTCCAATCACGTGCCGGTAGTGACGATGCTGGATATCGGCAAAATGGAAACGGATGAGAACGGTGTCCGTCAGATCTATGCCGTGGCGGGCGGATTGTTCTACTTCCGCGACAACGTGGCGGAGATCCTGACAGACGCGATCGAAAACAGTATGGACATCGATGAATTCCGTGCCAAGAAAGCCAAGGAAAGAGCGGAAAGACGACTCAATTCCGCCGATCCGAACGTTGATATCAAACGGGCTGAACTCGCTCTGCAGAAAGCGATGAACCGACTGAATGTAAAAGGTATAAGATAATCACCTGTTAAGGTGATTTTCTTTTTACATTGCCTGCTGCGCCGATATGATATGATCATCACAGAGGGAATGACCTATGAATACAGAAATCATAAAAGCCGGACCTGAAGATATTGAAGGTCTTGCGGAAATGCGCATTGCCTACCTGCAGGAAGATCTCGGGGAGATGAGCCTGCAGGAAGCGGATCAATACAGAA
This sequence comes from uncultured Erysipelotrichaceae bacterium, assembly GCA_902782955.1. Next base: position 1,939 of record CACZPD010000010.1, on the reverse strand, counting down.
TCAGACTCAGGGAATACTTTGAGAGAAAGATAAACAAAGATATCTTCTGCTATGCCGCGAAGGAAAACGAAAAGATCCTGTCAACGGCTTTCCTGCTGGTAAGTGAAAAGCCGGCAAGCCCTTCCTTTCCCAACGGCAGGACAGGTACGATCCTGAGTGTTTATACAAGACCGGAATACCGCGGAAAAGGTCTGGCCCGCAGGGTCATGGAAACGCTGATCCGGGATGCGGAAAGCATGGATCTCTGTCTGCTGGAACTGAAAGCGACGGAAGACGGTTACAGCCTTTATCAGAAACTCGGCTTTGAACAGGATCAGTCCCATTACAGACCGATGAAACTGCGCTTTAAATAAGGAGGATATATGAAGCTCGTAGTCAACGGCGACGACCTCGGCTATACAAGAGGCAATACATACGGCATCTTCCAGGCTTATGCGGAAGGCATTCTCCGTTCCACGACAGCCCTGACCAATTCCCCTTATTTTGAGTGGGCAGTAAAAACAGCGGAAGAACAGTATCCCGGTCTCGGCATCGGCTGCCATATGACGCTGACACTGGGGAAACCGCTGACAGAAAACAAGACCCTGACGGATCCGGAAACAGGAGAATTCTATAAAGGCAGCGGTACGGTATTTACAAAGAATCCGGATTATGACGAGGTCTATGCGGAATGGAAAGCACAGATCGAACGCTTTATTCAGGTAACAGGACATCTGCCGACACATCTGGATTCACATCATCATGCGCATGAAGCAACCCCGGAAGCGCTGGCAACTGCTATGAAACTGGCAGATGAATACGGTCTGGAGCTGCGTGGACATGGGTCCTGTAAGTTCGTACAGGGCTTTTACCGAGATACTATAGAAAAAAACTTCCTGATACATCTCCTGGAGGAACATGCCGGGGAAGACATTGAACTGATGTGTCATCCGGGCTGGATCGACATGGAGCTGTACCGCAGAAGCAGCTATGCTTTTGAGCGGGTAAAGGAACTGGATATCCTCTGTGATCCGGAGGTCATGCAGTATATAAAAAAACACAACATCACGCTTTGTCATTATTGAGAAAGGAAACGAATATGAAAAAACTGGTTATCCGGGCTGATGATATCGGCTACAGCGAAGCGGTCAATTACGGCATTATGAAATCCGTGAAGGATGGTCTTGTCAGAAGCGCAGGCGTTATGCCGAATATGCCTTACGCGGAACATGGCGTACGGCTTCTGGATGGGGAAGATGTCTGCCTCGGCCAGCATACGAATGTATGTCTCGGCAGGCCGTGTGCGGATCCTGCATTGATTCCGTCCTTACTGCAGGAAAACGGCGAGTTCAGGTCAAGCCGGGATTACCGGCAGGCATTCTCCGCCGGGGAGGAATTTGTCAGGACGGAAGAGGCAGTGATCGAGATCGAAGCACAGTATCAGAGATTTAAGGAACTGACCGGAAAGGAACCCGGCTATTTTGAAGCACATGCCGTGATCAGCCGGAATCTTTCAGAAGCGCTGGAGATCGTGGCAGAGAAATATGGTCTGCCATATCAGCCTGCCCGTTTCGACGGCAAGCCGACTACATTCAACGGCAAACCGGTCCTCATCCTGCCGATGGGTTCCGTGCTTCCGGATTATGATGCCTATGAATGCCTGAAGGAAGGCGTATTGAAACATGCCCGGGAAGATATGCCGAATGTGGCGGTCTTCCATCCCGGATTTCTGGATGATTACCTGCTGAATCACTCATCCCTCACGGTCAACCGCACGAAGGAAGTCGTGATGCTGTGTGATCCGGCGATGAAAGAATGGCTCAGAGCCAACGATATCGAGCTGGTCACATACGACGATATCCGCTGAACAGAATAAAAGCCGCAGGATGCGCGGCTTTTCTGCGGGGACGTTGGCAAAAGTCCGGGAATGGATTATAGTTACAAAAGATCGGAAATAAAT
>CACZPD010000009.1 GCA_902782955.1 uncultured Erysipelotrichaceae bacterium | reverse complement strand
GGACAGGAGTTTCTCCTGGGTTTCCAGCACTTCCAGATCAGAAGTATTGTATTTCGTGAACTGTTCGCGTATCCTGTCGAGAATATGTGCTTCGCGTTCCATCGCGGCATACGGATGGATATCACTCTCCGCTTTTCCTGCCCGGAGCAGTTCATCGAAATGATGGATCTCGGAATAAAAATCATCATTCTCATACGGTACGGTAACTTCTTCATCCGTTCCGTTTTTATGGATGATAAACGTCTGCGGCCTGTGCAGGTCAATGATCGTGACCGATCCTTCTGTACCGGTCAGCTCCGCATTGCGTGGCGCAGTCCTGTCAAAAGCCACTTCCATTTCCGCTGTTCCGTTGTCAAACCGCATCCGGCTGTCCACATACCAGTCGACACCGCCGAAATAGTTCGAGTATGTCTGGATGAAACGCGGTTCGCCTTCCAGCAGGTCATCGATCAGGCTGGCGCAGTAGATGCCGCTGTCGAGCAGCGCACCGCCGTCCTTCCCACTTGTGTGATAGCTCTTTCCGACAGCTTCCTTCGGGATCGTAAAGCAGATCTTCGTATATACATTTTCCAGTTCTCCGATCACGCCTTCCGCAAGTCTTTTCTTCAGTTCCGCATAAGCCGGCAGGAAGCGCGGCTTCATGGCTTCCATGAACAGCGTATTATGCTCTTTCGCACAGGCGGAGATCTCCTTCATTTCCGCTTCATTCAGGGCAGCGGGCTTTTCGCATAATACTGCAATGCCCTTTTCCAGTGCTTTCAGTGCCCATTCTTTGTGCAGTCCATGGGGCAGAGCAATGTAAACGGCATCAACATCCGGATCCGCCAGCAGGTTTTCGTGTCCGACATATGTCTTCTCACACGGAAACTCCTTCTGGAAAGCATCCAGTTTTTCCTGCGACCTGCCGCTGATGGCATATAAAACAGCGTCTTCCTCATACTGCAGGCTTTTCGCAAAGCGATGGGCTATATTTCCAGCCCCGAGAATTCCCCAGCGTATCATATTTTTCCTTTTCCTTCCTGTTATGAAAAATCATTCCCGCAGAGGAAATGATTTCTGTGCAAAAAGAGATGTTACTGCGCTTCCGGACTGACAGTCCTGACCGAAACAAAACCTTCGCTCTCATCCGGCATTTCGAATTTGCCTTTTTCGTATTCATAGAATATGATCAGCTGCTGATCATTCCCAAGCATATGGCGGACCATTTCATCTGTCGGTGAAAGAACGATGCATTCAACCGGTGTGTCGGTGACTTCCCGTACAGCCGCGAGGAAGAACTGCCTGTCTTCTTTTTTCAGCATCTGGTGTTCCAGAACGATCGTCTCATTCTTTTCCGCGCTGCGGATCCTGTTTTTCAGGTCCTCGGCGCAGTAATGCTGGGCATTAAAAGCGATCTGTTCGATTTCATCATTCGTTTCAGCCTGATAGACATGCTGGGAAAATGTACTGATCTTAACATGTGTGGCTCCCGGTAAATGATCCCGGATATAAATGCTTTTGCCGGAGAATGCCGGTCCGATGACAAATACGATTCTCATTTTTTCCTCCGATTCAATCAAGCTCTTTTCAATAACCTGTGTTTCCATGATCGTTACAACGCGTTCTTTTCTTTCAGGATCAAGCAGGGTGATATCGTAATACGGCGCTTCGTGCTTCGTGAGAGTACCCCATGGCATGACATCTTTGATCTTGCCCATCAGCGGTTCTCCCTTATACTCAAAGAGCACGAAATCCCCTCTCATGTATTTCGGTACGCCAAGCATGGTTTCACTGTCACGGATCGTACTCCCGATCTTCATGATCCGTGAGAATACAATGCTGACTTTGGGGTTTACATCGATGTTGTAATGATAATGCCCGCAGTACCAGTGCTTGAACCTGATCCTGTGATAGACTTCTTCAAGACAATCCGTAGCAGGATCTGGTTTGTATGTTCCCTTTTTGACGATCTCCTGCAGGGAAGTCGGCAGACAATGGGTGATGACATAGTCCACCCTGTAATTGTATTTTTTCAGATTCTCAAATCCGTATTCTTTTTCTTCTTCGGAAGGCACTTCTTCCGGCCACCAGTATTTTCCGATGACCCGGTCCGTATCCCCGACCGCCGGTCCTCTGTCATGGGAAGCCGCGCCGCCCATGACATAGATAATATTGCCTTCAATATCAAACACCTCTCCGCGCATCAGGTGGAGGATCTTCGGACGGATTTCATGTACCTTCCCGCCGTTCCACTCCCTGACCGGAAACGCATTCAGACGGGGAAAACATTCATGGTTTCCGTCGGCGAACAGCGTCGTCCATGGACGCTTGCCCAGCCATTTCAGCCATTTGCGTTCTTTTCCGTCTTCTCTTTTATAATTCCAGATAAGACCGAAGTCGCCGCAGATGATCAGGTAATCTTTCTCCGTCATCTGTTTCGTGACCTGGTTATCCAGAAGTTTGCGGATATCGATCGATCCGTGGGTATCTCCAGTAACGTAGATCATACAGATTCTCTGCCATTCTGATTATTTGTTTTTTTCAGCCCATTCACGGTGACTGACAAGCCGTGAAACACGCGGGATATATTCTTCACCCGGGAAGCAGGTCAAGCCGCCCTTCCCGTCTGCGAGTTTGATGATATCTTCCGCGTCTGCGAGATACTGTGCCGCTGTCGGTTTGATAACGACCTTGAACGGAATAATATACAGCGGTATGCGGTATTCCCGTTTATCCGCCTTTGCCTGCGGTTCGATATGCGGCAGGATCATCGCAATGTCCACCTCATCCTGACGGTCATAAAGCTGATAAAACGGAATAAAAATAAAGGAAACCTGGTCCTGCAGTTTTTCCTTGACTACGGACTGCGTCAGATGCCGTGAAAGAAAGCCTGAAGCGAAGCCTTCGCCGCAGCTGATTGCAATTTTCAACATGATTCAGCCCCCTTTCCAGTTTGCCGAGGATACTAATTTTTTTATTATTATAGCAAATTTGCCATGTATATGCAGTGGGTTATGTCTCCTGTCCGGCAAAATGAGAACCGCGGTTCCCCTTTCTTCACTCTCTTTATTTCCGCAAAAATCTTAAACTTTTCTTTAGGGCTTATTATATGGTCATTGTTATTCATGCGTTCACAGCAAATCAGATTCTGCTACAATGGAATGCAGACAGAGGATTGTATCAGATGATTAACGGACAGTTTCTGGAAGGACTTCATACATTCGGACCGATTGCAGGCATTATGTGGGCATTGACCGTTGCGGCAGTGCTTCACAGACCCCAGAGGTATCTGAACTGCGTTCTTTTACTTGGTTCCCTGCTTGTGACATGGGTCATGCTGATAAGCATGCTGGACAATAACCAGGAGATATTCCTGATGGCCTCGATCCTGATCCTTGTCCTGTTCCTCTTCCTTGTGCCGGTGCTGCTGATCATCAACGGCATACAGATGATCCGGAAAGAGTCATTCAGCCTTGCCCATATACTCTCCCTTGCACTGGGTGTCTTTGTGGGAATCGGCGAGATCGCAACGTTTGCCTATGTACTGGATATCTCCTCATACATGCAGCTGCAGAAGGCAAGCTACTGGATCCTGTTTGTTTCATTCACGGTCTTTTATTTCAGTTTCCTGATCCTCAGCTTTGTAATGTATACCGTATTTATCCAGATCATGCCGCACCGGATGAACTTCGATTATGTGATCATCCACGGTTGCGGGCTGCTGGATGGGGAACGGATGACAAAACTCCTGTCCAACCGTGTTGATAAGGCGATAAAGATCTATAACAAATGCAAAGTCAAGCCGATGATCATACCGAGCGGCGGCAAGGGTCCTGACGAAAAGATCAGTGAGGCACAGGCGATGAAAAACTACCTGCTGGAACATGGAATTCCGGAAGAACATATCATCATGGAAGATGGTTCCGCCACGACAAAAGAAAACCTGATCAATTCCAAAGCCATTATCGAATCACGTGAAGGCAGTAAAAAAACAGCACTTGTCTCCAGCAACTATCATATCTACCGCTGTCTGAGACTGGCCAGGGAAACCGGTCTGAAATGCACCGGGATCGGCGCCGATGTCGCATTCTACTACTGGCCTTCCGCTTTAATCAGGGAATTCATTGCCGTATTCCTGACACCGAAGTTCCTCTTCTGGTCCCTGCTCGGGTATCTCATATTCATTACCCCGGTCATGACTTACTTATTCTGAAAAAAGACACCGTCAGGTGTCTTTCGTTTTTATGCTTTTGTCTCT
>CACZPD010000008.1 GCA_902782955.1 uncultured Erysipelotrichaceae bacterium | reverse complement strand
GAACTGCATTTCCAGGGTGTCATAAAAATCCACCGGCACCATGATCATGCGCAGTTCATGATATCCGTCATCCCGTTTTCCGACGACATCCAGACACAGATTGATCTTTGCGTATGCTTTTTCTTTCATGAAAACTCCTTGTACAGCTTTCTGACCTGTTCAATGGTCAGCTGCTGGGCACGGACGCCCGGATCGATATCTGCCCGTTCCAGGGCATTCCTGATCTTTTCCGCATCCGGCTGTATTTCCTTCAGGTTGTTGAAGATCGTTTTTCTTCTCTGCTTAAAGCATGCTTTGACAAAAGCAAAGAAAGCGTTCTTTTCCTCTTCCGTGTCCGGCACTTCCTTTTTGGTAAACCGCAGGATGATGCTGTCGACTTTCGGCGAAGGCATAAAGCATGTCTTCGGCACATCCAGTACCTTTTCCACATCATACAGATACTGGCATTCCACACTCAGCGCGCTGTATTCCTTATCATTGACTTCCGCGCCGATCCTTTCGCCTACTTCCTTCTGCACCATGACCGTGATCGTATCGATATCCTGTCCGTTTTCAAACAGACGGAACAATACGGGTGTTGTTATATAATACGGCAGATTCGCACAGACACTGACACGTCCGTATTTCTCTTTCAGCTCTGCCGCACTCTGTGCAATATCCGCTTCCAGGATATCCTGGAAGATAATTTCCACATTGTCATAAGGAGCCAGAGTATCTTCCAGAACTTCTTTCAGACGCAGGTCGATCTCATATGCCCGCACATGCTTGCTGATGAGCGCCAGCTGTTCTGTCAGGGAACCGATGCCCGGTCCGATCTCGATCACGGCATCTTCACTGCGGGAGACCTCCGCGATCTGCTTTGTGCGCACCGGGTCGATCAGAAAATTCTGCCCGAAGCCTTTCCTTGCGTGCAGATCGTATTTCTTCAGTATCTCCTTTGTCCGCTGCGGTGTCGCGACCGGTTTATTCATGCAGTGCCTCTTCCAGTTCTTTCTTTCCGATGCCGGCAAAGTTGATCCTCTCCAGCATGGTCTTCGCGTTTGCGTTGCCGATATGATACTTCTTCCCGATCATATCCCTTTTCTTCCGGCTGTCCGGATACCCGGTCAGGCCCAGGTCAGCCATATCCTTCATCGTCAGTGCGCTTTCCTGTTCACCATATGTGACCAGGTGCTCCAGGGCAGCTTTCAGGCTTTCCCCGGAAGCGTGCTCCACACCGACTTTCTTCTCCGTTCTTGCCTCGTATTTATCCACGAAGGCATTCTTGCAGCCGGGGACAGCGGAATTGACCGCATGCCGGATCCGGTTGCCGGGTGAATCCGGATCGGTAAAGACGATGACGCCCCGTGTTTTCCGGGCTTCCCGTATCCTCTCCAGAACATCCTCCCCGAGGGAGGTACCGCCGGTCTCGATCGTTTCACAGGTATAATACTGCTTCAGCTTCGCGGTATCGTTCCTGCCTTCCACCACGATCACTTCCCTGATCACCGGCTTCATTGCGTCTCCTTTCCCAGAAGGCGCATATAGTTGTCCATGATCACCTTCGACAGATGGTCCGTATCCGTATTCCGCACCTCTGCCATCACTTTTACGATATGTACGATATTGGCCGGTTCATTCCGCCTGCCCCGCACCGGTTCCGGCGCCATATACGGGCAGTCTGTTTCACTTAACAGATATTTCTCATCGATCGCGGCGCATACCGCCTTGGCATGCCGCGCGTTCTTGAACGTCACCGGCCCGCCGAGGGCGATATAATACCCGAGCTTCGTGAATTCGACCGCCATCTCGGCACTTCCCGAAAAGCAGTGCATGACGCCGTTTGTCCGGTGTTCCTTCATGATTTCAAAGGTATCCTGCATGGCATCACGGGAATGGACCAGGATCGGCTTGTTTATCTTTTTCGCGATTTCGATCTGCCGGATAAACAGTTCCTTCTGTTCTTCTTTCGTATCTTTTTCCCAGTAATAATCCAGTCCGATCTCCCCGACCGCTGAAATACGGGGATCCTGTACGATCTCCTCCATCTCGCGGATCCGTTCTTCCGTTACTATCCGGATATCCTCCGGATGGATCCCGTATGCAAGCTGGAAATGCTCCGGATCCTTCTGCACAAAGTCCAGACCCCGGCGCGCTTCTTCCGCGGATGTGGTGATGATCATGACTTTTTCAATATGATTTTCCCGGATCCTTTGCAGCACATCATCAAAATCCTGTTCGAATTCCTCCGACAGGATATGTGCATGTGAATCCAGATACCGGTTGTATACTGTCATATTTATTTCCCCAGGCAGAATCTTGAAAAGATCTCATCCAGCAGGTCTTCACGGCTGGTATTGCCCCGGATTTCCTTCAGGGCATCATATGCTTTCTGCAGATCGATCGTCACAAGGTCTAGCTCCATGCCCTCTTCCAGTGACCTAACCGCATCTTCCATTGCCAGCTTGGCGTACTTTGCCAGTCCGATCTGACGTTCATTGTTCAGCGTATCCATATGCGCGCTGGACAGTTCTCTTTCGTATAATCTCTGTATTTCCGTGACAAGCGCATCGATATCCCCCTGAATGGCAGAGATCGCGATGGTGTTGTCGATCTGTTTTTTGTCTTTCTTGTTGTATACGACGATCCGGTTCCGGTTTTCCGTCAGCCGGAGCAGCTCTTCGTCCTGTTCATCCATGTTGTTGGCATCGATGACCACGATCACCAGCTGCGCTTTCTCCAGCGCCTTCATGGATTTCTCAATGCCGATCTGTTCGACCTTGTCATCCGATTCCCGGATACCGGCAGTATCGATCAGGTTCAGGGTGATATCCCCCAGGCGCACGCTGCCTTCCACCAGGTCCCTTGTCGTCCCGGCGATCTCCGTTACGATGGCCTTGTCTTCTTCCAGCAGGGCATTCAGCAGGGAGGACTTTCCGACATTCGGCTTGCCGAGGATCACGGTATCGATCCCTTCCCGGATCGTATTCGCTTCTTCCGCCCGCCTGATCAGCTGACCGATCTTTTCCAGCCATTCCCGTGATTTCGGCAGGACTTCCTCTTCCGTCAGCTCATGCACATCCTCATATTCCGGATAATCGATATTGACTTCAATATTGGAGATGATCTGGACCAGGTCCTCTTCCAGCGGGTCCAGTATTTTCGTAACACTCCCTTTCAGGGAATGCACGGCACTCCTGGCATTGATCTCATCCCGCGCGAAGATCAGGTCGTTGACCGCTTCCGCCTGTGCCAGGTCCATCTTGCCGTTCAGGAACGCGCGCTGGGTAAACTCACCGCGTTCCGCCATCCTTGCCCCGCGGGCCAGCACAAGTCCCAGCACTTTCCGGGTCAGATAAACACCGCCGTGGCAGCTGATCTCCGCCACGTCCTCTCCCGTAAAGGAATGCGGATGACGGAAAAACGAGATCAGCACCTCATCCACCGGTTCTTCCCCGTCATAGATCGTCGCATAATGCACGGTATTGCCTTTTACTTCGGAAAAATCCTTCTTTGTCAGTTTCCCGGCAATTTCAAAAGCATCCTCCCCGCTGACGCGGATCACGGAAATGGCACCTGTGCCGTTTGCGGTCGATATCGCTGTAATGGTATCCGTTAACATATCTTCTTTCTCTTTCAGAATGGTTTATAGTCAAAATCCTTGTTGATGCGCATCAGGAATTCACTGATCAGTTCAACGCAGTCATCCAGATCCTTTTCGTTTACAACTTCGGCGGAACTGTGCATATAGCGCTCCGGTATGGAAACCAGCGCGACCGGCACACCGCTGCCGCTCATCAGGATCGTATCGCCGTCTGTATATGTACTGCCGCCGGCTACTTCATATTGTACCGCAATTCCCGTTTCCTTTGCGGTCTGTGCCAGAAGGCGGTTCATTTTTTTATTCACGATGCCGCTCAGGCATAATACCGGACCTTTGCCCAGTCCGATCTTCCCGGTCTCTCCCGGATCCGTTCCCGGACAGTCGCTTGCCCAGGTCACATCCACGATCACCGCGCAGTCCGGTTTTACCCGTACGCCGGCATGGTAGGAACCCCGGCAGGTCGTCTCTTCACCGACAGCAGTATTCACATAGATCCCGCAGGCTGCGCCTTTTTCCTTAGCCCGTTTCGCGGCTTCGGTGACCACATACGCGCCGGCCTTGTCATCCAGTGCCCGGCAGGAGATATTGCCGCCCAGGAGCTTCCTGACTTCCGTGTCCGCGCAGACAGCGTCCCCGACAGATACATATTTCATTGCCTCTTCCCTGTTTGCCGCACCGATGTCCAGCAGGAGGTCCTTGTCCTTGACTTCACTGTTTTTGAGCAGGTCATCTGTCACCACACCGACCGCGTTGACTTTCTGCCGGATGGTTTTTCCGTCTTCTTCCGTCTCATGCATGATCTGCATTGCCGCTCCGACATACAGCCCGGCACGCACGCCGCCTGCTTTCTGGACCTGGATGAACCCGTCATCACGGATATTCGTCACCCGGAATCCGATCTCATCGATATGCCCGCACAGCAGCACCCGGCAGTCCGCATCCGGATTGACTGCAGAGATGACATTCCCTGTCTCGTCCGTCATGATCTGATCCGCAAATGTTTCCGCATAGGAAATGATATTTGCCTGGTTCGCTTCCTCGAGTCCGCTGACGGATACGGTATTCAGTAATCTGTTTAAAAATTCATGATTCATAATATATTCTCCGGTTAAATGCATTATACCTGTATGTCCCTCAATTATCAAAAACAGGGCTCTGCGGACACAT
>CACZPD010000007.1 GCA_902782955.1 uncultured Erysipelotrichaceae bacterium | reverse complement strand
TTCATCTTCATCTATAACACACATGGTTACACCGTGGCAGTAACCTTCAAAACCGGTATAGCCGAACTGGATCGTCGGGAAGAAGCAGCCGACGTCCCCGATATCGCCTGCCGCAACGCTCTGTTCTCCGGTCAGGATCTGGTCTTCGGTCGTATGTTTCAGCATATTGCGATAGATCACCGTATTCAGGTCCCTGTTCTGATAGAACGGCAGATCGCCCGGCAGGTCGGATATTTCCGCTGTTCCGCCAAGTGCCATGGCGCAGTGCTCGGCGGCATTGTTTACGGCATCGGACAGTTTCAGGAGGTTTTCCTGCTTAAACGAACGCACATAGCATTCATAGATCACTTCATCGGGAATGGAATTGACGGTATTTCCTCCTTTGGAAAGCATGCCGTGGATCCTGTTTTTGTCTTCATCCACAAATGTCTCCCTGAGCATGCCGATGGCGGACTGGAATAAAGCAAACATATTCAGGGCATTGATGCCCTTGTCCGGATTGACAGCCGCATGCGCAGCCCTGCCGCGGAACGTGATCTGCTTATAGGTGAAACCGGCCAGCGTGCTTCCCACGGAGAAACGGTGACCTTCATACCGGCCCATGGCATGAAGATGGATGAGCACATCGGAGTCATCAAATACACCTTCCATCAGCATCCCTATTTTCCCGGAGAAGTATTTTGCCTTCCCGCTGCGGATATATTCCTTCCGGAAAGCGATATCCGTGAATTCCTCCGCCGGTGTGAAATACAGTTTTATGGTTCCTTTCCGGCTTTTCATCTCTTCCTTCAGTACGCGCAGGGCTTCCATCATGATCACGCACTGGGTGCTGTGCCCGCAGGTGTGGGCTGCCCCGGTCTCCGGATCTGCCTGGGGATGACCGGGTGTCGGGATGGCATCCAGCTCGGCGATCAGTCCGATGGAAGGCCGGCCGGAGCCGATGGTTACGATCATGCCGGTCTCGCCGAAGAACTGTATATCATCGAAGCCATTGGCTTTGAGATAGTCCAGAATGATCTGTTTGGTTTTGAATTCCTTGTATCCGAGCTCGGGCGTATTGAACATCTTTCTGCCCAGGGCGAACATTTCTTCCCTGTCCTGCAGGATGAGGGGATGTACTTTCGCAATATCAGTCATATAAGACCTCTTTTCTATATATTTTTATATTTATCCTTAATTTATAGGGCTGTTTTACAGTGAAATCATATCACGGGCATGTCCGGGAAGCCGTAAAAAGAGGTGAAAAGTTATGAAAAAATCACGCATTGGGCAAAAAATCCGGGAAAAAGGGGGCCGAAATGTGGCAAAAACGGAAGAAAACGCTTACAATTGAGGCCGGTGATCAGACACCGGGAAAAGAGGGCGGAAAGGGCAGAAAACCGCCCCGGGAAAAGGTTGAAAAGGCAACTAAACACCGTAAAACAGGCAATTTTGCGCATGTTTGAAAGTTTTTTCAAAAAGACAAAAAAAGTGCTTGCAAAGCGCTTTTTATTATAGTAGAGTAGTAGGGCACTCGTGAAGACGTGGGAGGTTGCCGGCACGCCGAGGTGCGTTGTCACGGTTGGCGTGATAACCGGGGAATTTCCACATCAGCGATTCGCCGAGAAGGCGGAGTGAATATAAGGAGGAAAAATTCATGGCAAAGAACTCAGTAAGAATTCGTTTGAAGGCTTACGAGAGCAGGAGCTTGGATGCAGCAAGCGAAAAGATCGTACAGACTGCTTCCAATCACGGCGCAAAGAAGATCGTCGGTCCTGTTCCATTACCTACAGAACGTGAGGTAGTTACGATCCTGCGTGCTGTTCACAAATACAAGGATTCCCGTGAACAGTTCGAAATCCGCACACACAAGAGACTGATCGAAATCATCGGTCCGAGTGCGGAAACAATCGACGCGCTGAGCAGACTGGATCTGCCGAGCGGAGTTGACATTGAAATCAAGTTATAAGGAAGGAGTGAAATTCAATGAAAGGAATTTTAGGGCGTAAATTAGGTATGACCCAGGTGTTCACTATTGAAGGAACTCTGATTCCTGTAACAGTAGTGGAAGTACAGCCGAACATTGTCCTGCAGAAAAAGACAATGGAAACAGACGGCTATGAAGCAGTACAGCTTGGCTATGAAGACGTGAAGGAACAGCGCAGCAACAAGCCTGCGATCGGACACGCAAAGAAAGCCGGTGCAGCTCCGAAGCATTACATCAAGGAATTCAAGGCTGATGAAATGATGAATCTGGAAGTCGGCGCCGAAGTTAAGGCTGACATCTTCAAAGCAGGCGACATCGTCGATGTGACCGGAACAAGCAAGGGTCACGGATATTCCGGAACGATCAAGCGCTACAACGCTCACCGCGGACCGGAATCACACGGTGGATCCAAGAACGTCAGACACATCGGTTCTCTCGCAACGACCGGAAGAAACAACGGCCGTATCGAAAAGAACGCACCGATGCCGGGTCAGTACGGAAATGTCAGAACAACAAATCAGAATCTCACGATCGTCAAGGTCGATGCCGAGGAAGGCTACATCCTGATCAAGGGCAATGTGCCAGGTCCGCGCAAAGGTCTTCTGGAGATCAAGACAACTGTCAAGCCGGTCAAGGAAACAAAGGTTGACGAACTGATTTCCTACAAGGGCGAATCCGTAGAGGAAGAGCTGAGAAAGGTTTCCGAAGCGATCAACGAAGAACTCGCTAAGGAACAGGCTGAAAAGGAAGCACTGGAAGCTGCCAAGAAGAAGGCAGCGAGTGATGCCCGCAAGGGAAAATAAGAGGAGGTTAAATAAATGGCTAAGATTGAAGTTTACAATCAGGAAGCAGCGCCGGTTAAGGAAATTGAACTTAACGACGATGTATTCGGGATTGAGCCGAATCAGCAGGCGATCTATGATGCGGTCCTCGTCTACCTTGCAGGTTTAAGACAGGGCACACACGCAACAAAGACAAGAGCGTTTGTAAGCGGCACAGGCAAGAAGCCCTTCCGTCAGAAGGGAACAGGCAGAGCCCGTCAGGGTTCCACACGTGCCACACAGTGGAGAGGCGGCGCCATCGCATTCGGCCCGCAGCCGAGAAAGTACAACATCAAGCAGAACCGTAAGGTAAGAAGACTTGCGCTCCGTTCCGCACTGAGCGAAAAGCTTGCCGAAGCAAATATGAAGGTGATCGAAAATCTCAAGTTTGATGAGATCAAGACAAAGAAAGCAGTCGCACTGCTGGATGCCTTCGGACTGGACCGCAAGACACTGTTCGTTGCGGAAGAAACAGAAGACTTCGACAACGCATATGTTTCCATGAGAAATATCCCGAACGCAGTCGTCGTTACAGTTTCCAGCTTGAATGTCTATGACATCGTTAACGCTGACGCGATCGTATTTACGGAAGCTGCAGCAGTTAAGGCAGGGGAGGTATTTGCATAATGAGCGCACGCGATATTATCATTCGTCCGATCTTGACTGAAAAGTCGATCAAAGCATCCGACAACGACAATAAGATCACATTCGAAGTTGCGAAAGATGCCAACAAGGTTTCCGTTGCCCAGGCTGTCAAGGAAATCTATAACATCGCCCCGGAAAAGGTCAACATCGTGAATGTTCACCCGAAGACAAGAAGAGTTGGGCGTTATTCTGGCAAGACAAGAGCTATTAAAAAGGCAATCGTAAAACTGCCTGAAGGCCAGAAGATCGATATCTTCAATAACGAATAAGAAAAGATATCAACTATCGGAGGAAGTCGCTATCTCCGGATAAATTGCGAAAGGAAGTAGAAAGAAATGGCAATCAAAAAATATAAGCCGACCAGCAACGGCCGCAGAAACATGTCAACTCTGAGCAATGACAAGATCACAAAGAAAACGCCAGAGAAGAGTCTGCTGGCTCCGTTAAACAAGAAGGGCGGCAGAAACAACACAGGACGCATCACAACCCGTCACCAGGGCGGCGGCGTCAAACAGAAATACAGAATCATCGATTTCAAGAGAAATAAAGATGGTGTGCCTGGTAAAGTCGCAGGTATCGAATACGATCCGAACCGTAACGCAAACATCGCTCTGATCAACTACGCAGACGGTGAAAAGCGCTACATCATCGCTCCGGAAGGACTGAATGTCGGTGCAGAAATCGTATCCGGCGAAACAGTCGATATCAAAGTCGGAAACGCAATGGAACTCAGACACATTCCTGAAGGTACATTCGTTCACAACGTTGAGCTGACTCCGGGCAAAGGCGGACAGATGGCAAGAGCTGCCGGATGTTCCGCGCAGATCCTCGGTTTCGAAGGAAAATATGCAACACTCCGT
>CACZPD010000006.1 GCA_902782955.1 uncultured Erysipelotrichaceae bacterium | reverse complement strand
CCTGGAACCGGTGGATTCCATCGTGACATTCTTCACCCGGCAGTACATGTACTATATGCTGGCGGCGCTGATCGTCGCTTCCATGGTCTCCTTCGTGATCTCACGCGGTCTGACGCGTCCGATCGTCGAAATGGAAGCCTCCGCGGAAAGACTTTCCGGCGCGGATTACAGCGTGCATTTTGACGGCGGCACATTTACCGAAACAAAGGAACTGGCCCATACGCTGAATACAGCCACCGACAAACTCTCGCGCATCGATACGCTCCGGCGTGACCTGATCGCGAACGTTTCCCATGACATCAAGACACCGCTGACGGATATCCGGGCATATGCCGAAATGATCCGGGATATCTCCGGCAATGATCCGGCCAAGCGGGAAAAGCATCTGGATGTGATCATCAAGGAAACGGAATATATGAACAACCTGGTCAATGATATGAGCGAACTGGCAAAGATGCAGTCCGGCAATTATCATCCCTACCGCACCAACATGGATCTCTCTGAAACGATCCGGGATATCCTGGATATCGAGGAACCGCAGCTGCGCAAGAACAGCCTTTCGGTCAATACGGAAATTCCGGAATCCCTGACGGTATACGCGGACGAGATCAAGATCGGCCAGGTCATTGCCAACTATATGTCCAATGCCATCAAGCATTCCCGTGAAGGGGATACCATTACCGTCCGTGCCTGGCTCAGTGATGACGAGGAGACGGTGCACGTGGAAGTGGAAGACCAGGGCGAGGGGATCGCCCCTGAGGAGATCCCGAACATCTGGGACCGCTATCAGAAATCATCCGGTTCCTTCTCGCGCAATGTGAGCAGTACCGGTCTCGGTCTGGCGATCGTCAAAGCCATACTGGATGCCCACCACGGCAGATACGGCGTCGAGTCGGAAGTCGGCAAAGGCAGCTGTTTCTGGTTTGAACTGAAGGAGACACATGAAGCCTGATTATCTATACGGAACGGATTACCATGTCTTTCAGGAAGAGGGGATGTATCATTTCAATTCCGATACGGAATTCCTCGGCCATTTCATGCGGATCCGTTCTTCGGACCATGTCCTGGACGCAGGCTGCGCCGGCGGCGCCTTGCTGTTATACGCGGCCCGGTTTTCACCGGCATCCCTGACCGGGATCGACCTCTTCCCGGAAGTGATCGGAACAGCCGAAAGGAATATGGCATATAATGAAGTACAGGCGTCCTTCGCGGTAAGCAGGCTGCAGGATTATGAGGGAGGACCGTTTGATGTCCTCGTATGCAATCCGCCGTATTTCGCGACCGGGAAGGAAAGTCTGAAAAACGAAAACCGGTATCTGAAAGCAGCCCGGCACGAGGAATACCTGACCTGTGCGGAGCTTGTATTTCATCTGAACCGGCTCATGAAGCAGGATGGAAGGATCTTTATCGTCTATCTTGCGTCAAGACTGCGGGAACTGCTCGCGGAAACGGGAAAGAACGGGCTTGTACCGGTCAGGATGCGTTTTGCGCATCCTTCGGCATCAAAGCCGGCCAGAAGCGTATGCCTTGAGCTCCGCCGTGATTCCAATGCGGAGTTTAAAGTGGAAAGTCCCGTCCTGCTTAACGACAGAAGCACGTACGCACAGGAAGGATAACGGATCATGCAGGAAAACAGGCTGAAAAATCATGACCTCGCTGTTATCAGCGTCGGAAATAAAGCATTTGCGGAGATCACCGTATCAGGCAGTCCGGAAGCCCGGGCAGCCTATGCGGATTTTCTGCATTCGGATTTCTTTATGCTGTATGTACCGACGGAAGTAGGGGACCATGCCCTGGATACGGTTTCCGTATGCCTGCCGGTCTCCATGCGCAGCCGCATCTATATGATGCCGGTATTTCACAAAAAGGTGATCTCGGCGCTCGAAGAGATCGTGCCGGGCGCAAAAGACTGGTTCTATCCTGTCATCCTGACGAAGGAGGAAGGGGATATCACCAAGGTCCATACAGCATGCGGCGACAATGAGCTTCTCCAGCAGGTATTAGCCCTGATGGAGCGGAAAACGCAGGATATCCCGGTGACCCTGCACATAAAAAAAGAAGGACACGTGTCCTTCCGTATGGATATTCACAGCAACGAATACCGGATGATCACGGCCGCCCTGCGGCGTGATGACCCGGATCTGATCGTGATCCCGCATCTGCAGGATGTGATCACGGGGTTATTCTGACGGCGCGGTTTCCGCGCTGTTTTCTTCCGGCGTCTCCGTCTCTTCCGGTTTTTCTTCCGGCGGCGTGATCCGGTACAGGTCATAGATGACGATCTCGGCGTTGGCCATGAACCGGACATCTTTTTTTGTTGTGCCGGTCCCGTTGGAGATATCCAGCGTAAACGCGTTGCCGATGCGGTGTTTGCCGCGCATGTATTCCACTGCCATGGCAGGGGTGTATAAAGATCCGAAGAAATAGTTTGCCTGTCCGCCGTGGCTGTGTCCCGCCAGCATGTAATCGGTCAGATCACCGGGAAGCTCATCCGCGGTATCCGGTGTATGGCAGACCGTGATCACATACGCGTCACGGCTGACGGATTCATATGTATCCTCGATCTTCTGCTTGCCGTTCAGCCCGTTTTCCAGCCCGACCAGGATGATGGATTCCGATCCCTTGTTGCGCAGACGGATCACTTTATTTCCAAGGAGTTCAAAATCCCCGTCCCTGAGGACGTCCGAAACAGCGTCCTTTGTTTTTTCGTCCGCGCAGTCCGTGTCACCGCTGACAGCGAATTTGCCGAGCGGCGCTTCGATCTGTGCGAGCAGGGATGACACGGCGGCCTTGTCCTCGTCCGTGAAAGGATACTGCAGATCGAACAGGTCACCGCCGAATACCACAAAATCCGCGCCGGATGAGTTGATGACTTTGACGAGCGAAGCCATTCTTTTTTCATCCATGAACGGTCCGTAGTCCAGGTCTGAAAAAAAGAGGATCTTTTTCCCGTCCAGCTGTGCCGGTATCTTCTGGGAGTACAAAGATTCATATCTGGTAGTGAATTTTGAGGGGGCGATCATGAAGGCGTCAAACACGAGATAGCCGATCACGGCCAGGAACATGGCTGCGACGATCATGATCTTGGTCACTATTTTCATCTGTCGTTCCTTTCCACAACATGATAGCACAAATGTCCGCCGCGGGTATGTTACAATTAAGCAGGGTTCATTATGATCGATAAATACCATATTGTACAGCTTGAAACACTGATCATGGACAATGCCAGACCGCTCCCGGAAGCCTGCGCCTATCTGAAGGCACTGAAAAAGGAAGGCATTCCGTATCTGATCCTGACGGAACAGACCGGAAGAAACAGGGAAGATCTGGCTGATTATCTGCGTTCAGCCGGCTTTCCCGCGATCCCCGCTTCCCGTATCTATACAAGCGCTATGGCGGCTGTGGACTGGATCCTTTCCGCCTATCCCGGCAGACTGCGGACAGATTATCTCGGCGGCGCTGCCATCGCCGAAGCGGTCCAGGGCGGCGGCATGTTCCTGACACACGACAAATGCGACTGGTTCATGATCGGCCTCAGCCGGAGCGCAGG
>CACZPD010000005.1 GCA_902782955.1 uncultured Erysipelotrichaceae bacterium | reverse complement strand
TATCCGCCTTCAAACTGGTTTGCGGCTGTAGCGCCGCCCCAAAGAAAACCCTTAGGGAATTTACTCATTATTATTTCCTCCTGTTATGCTGTCTTTATTATCCGATAAACATTCTTTGTTTGCATGCTTTTTCCGTAATTTCATATAAATATCACAGCAGCCGGATCAGAGAGGATTAAACGCAGTTCATTTTCTTTGTATAATAGAACAAAATACTGCAGTTTCCGGAGGCATTTATGAAAGTAACGTATTTCGGCACAACAACATTGTTATTCGATGACGGCAAAGACCAGATCCTGTTTGACTGTCATTTCACACGACCTTCCCTGCCCGTATATATCAGCGGCAGTGAAGGAACGGACCGGGCATTAACGGATGAACTGATCGCAAAGCATCATATTGACAGGCTGCGCGCGATTTTCATCTCTCATACACACCATGATCATGTCATGGACGCGCCGTATACCGCGAACCAGACCGGTGCCGTGATCTACGGTTCCAGGTCGGCTGTCAATGTAGGTCTGGGAGGCAATGTGCCTGCTTCAAGACTGAAGGAATTCAAGGGCGGCGAAACATACACGGTCGGCAATTTCCGGATCACCGTGATTCCTTCCATTCATTCCAAACCGACGATCCTGAACAATGATCTCGGCGAGGAAATCACAGTGCCGCTTGTCCAGCCGGCAAAGCTCAGGGATTATAAGGAAGGCGGTTCCTATGATTTCTATATTGAAGCAGAAAACAAAAAATACCTGATCCGTCCGAGCTTCAATTACATTGAAGGACAATTAGACGGTTTTCAGGCAGATGTTCTGTTCCTGGGAGTCGCGGGTCTGGCCAAAGCAGATGCGGAGACCGAAAGGAAGTTCTTTGCGGAAACAGCCGGAAAAGTTAAACCGCAGCTGATCATCCCGCTTCACTGGGATAATTTCTTCTCCCGTCTGGATAAACCTGTAAAGGGAATGATCCCCCTGGTCGAAAAAACTGAAGTGGCTTTTTACAAACTGGCTCTGTACTGTGAGCAGAATGACATTCACTGCTTTGTACAGATACCCCGCACCAGTATAGAGGTATAAAAAGAAATCCTTCCGTACACGGAAGGACTTTTTTCGTTCCAGCCTTATATCCAGTCATAGTTGCCGCCGGTTATGGCAAGGGAAAGCAGCGCGTCATAACGTTCTACGTTCTCTTCTCCCTCGATCATTTCCAGCAGAACCGCTGTTTCTTCATACTGCGGGATCTCATCATCCGGGCCGATCTCCATATCAACGGATTCTTCCCCGCAGTACGGGCAGTTCAGCACCGGTGCAATTCTTTCGTCCAGAAAGCGTGTGCCGCATTTGCGGCATTCATATAGTCCGCATCTCTGTGTGCCGTCTTGTACGTAATACATATTCATCCCCTTTTCCCTTTTTATTGTATCTTTTCTCAGCGTCAGAACAAAGTAAAAACTGCGGCAGTTATGTACCTCTGCCGCAGTCTGTCATTACCATTTCTTATCTTTGAACAGTTTTATCCTCTGATGCCTGCCGTTCAGATCAAATTCAGCACGGATTCCCCCATCGGTATATACTTTCACATTTTCAGCTTTTGTGAAACCGCGCAGGACCCTGTACTTTTCCGCCATTTCCATTGTATAGACACTTGGGTCGTCGCTGGTCAGGAACACATTGCCCAGCAGCGCATCCAGCTTGGCAAGATCTTCCTTTTCATCTTTCGTCAGTCTGCAGTTCTCCTCACGCAGGAAGAATACATCAGGATCTGATCCGTAAGCTCTCCCGTTCAGTGCCCTCCTGGAAAGAATGTTGTGTACTGCATTTCTCGTGGAAGGTCTTTCCCGGTGGATGATCCGCATATAGGGAACATCATTCCAGTCCAGTGATACATCGCAGCTGATCCGGCAGTATTCCACAAGACCGAAAGCCGGCATAACAGGTACGCCGCAGCCGAGGATCTCCTTATTGCCGCATACTTCACGCAGGAATTCCATTGCCCTGTACATGCGTCCCGCCCTTGTTTCCAGCGCGTTGCCGTATGGGGCAGCAGCGTAGAGGAAATCCAGTTTGACCAGGTCAAAGCCCCAGTCATCAAATACGGTGCGGAACACTTCACGCAGATATTCCATTACTTCCGGATGATCGATATCCAGTGAATAATAACCGCTCCAGTTGCAGCCGGCTTTCCATGGTCCGCCGTTAACTTTCAGGAACCAGTCCGGATGATTTCTGTAAACATCGGATTTTTCTTCAGCCACAAAGGGAGCAAGCCACAGACCGGCCTTGAATCCGGCTTTGTGGATATCTTCCGTGATCTCTTTGAGACCGTTGGGGAACTTCTTCTGATCTGTCGTCAGCCAGTCACCCACAAACGGTTCCCAGCCGTCATCGATCTGGAATAGGTCTCCTTTTTCAAACAGTCGCATACAGCCGGCAAGATCCTGCCGGATTGCTGCCTCGCTGATATCCTGATAGCGATTGTACCAGCTGGAATATCCGAAGAGTTTTTTATCTGTCAGTGGTCTGATCTGAAGTGCCTCAAACCAGGCATCAAATACTTCCTGCTCACTTCCTTCCGCATAGAAGAGATCAAAGCAGTTTATATTTCCTTCACAAACCAGACCAACACAGTCCTTTTCCAGATAGAGTTTCTGTTCTTTATGGTTATACCGGAACATCGTGTAGCCGGTTCTTTCATTCAGGGAAGCGAACAGACGATAATTCTCCCCTTTGCGGAACCAGCACCAGGAGAATCCGTGCAGAATACCTTTTTTATCCGGATATTCCACAAAATGATAATCACTGTACCGGTCAAAGCTGTAGTGATCAATGATCTTCCGGGGAAGCTTCTTGAGTCCGCGGATATGATCGTTAACGGAATACTCCGGACAGTCTGTCCAGGTCTGGTAACCGTTCATGAAGATCTTTTCATCATTCCCGACTTCCATATCGATCTGACCGGCTGCTTTCTGGATAGTGCATTTCGGTACAGTCGTTTCAATATGCAGTTCTCCGGCAGAGAATTTCTTTTCACCGGTTTCCGAGATATGTCCGCCTTCGGTCGTCGCAGATAATTCCCATTTCAGTAACATATTCTATTCTCCTGATTTCCTGGTTCGCAGTTCGTGTGCGATCTTCTCGGTAAATTCATCGGTCAGCTGGAATTTGGTGCGGAATACATACAGAGCCGCAAACAGACCGAGGATCGGGATGATCGTCATCAGGAGACGCAGACCGACGATCGTTCCTGCGCTCTGCACGGCGATCTCCCCTGTTGTATCGGCGTTGCCGGTCAGACCGATCAGATCCAGACCGATACCGGTCAGGAATACGGCAAAGCCGCTGGCCGCTTTGACGACAAATGTCTGCATACTGAAGATAACACTCTCTTCCCTGACGCCTGTCTTGTATTCACCGTAATCAACAGAACCTGACAGGAAGACGGTCGTCAGTACGGTCAGAATGCCGTTGGCCATGAATACGAGCAGTCCGCATACACACAGCAGGACGATATTATGCGCCAGACCTGTGAAACAGAGGATCAGGATCAGGGCATATCCTGCCATCGCGCTCTTCAGACAAAGTTTGAAAATGGATTCGTTGGACATTGATTTACGCAGGATCGGATACAGCAGCATCATGCCGAGGATCTGGGCGCCGCCGCCGACAGTCGTAAACAACGTATAGCTTCCCTGCCAGTTGGAGCCTGCCACATCATATTTGAAGAAATAGATGATGAAGTTGGAAGTGATATACAGCGCACAGTTGATCAGGATGATCGTCAGTACGGTCACCATAGCCTGGTCGTTATGGAACAGGGACTGGAACATTTCGCGGACAGAAGTGGTTTTCATGGAACCTTCTGCCGGCTTTTCCTTGATGGTCATGCACAGAACGACTTCTGTCACGACAAAGATGACTGATACGATCAGCGCAAACCAGCGGAATCCGGTTCTTTCGACACCGCCGCCGAGCAGTTTGACTGCCATGACCGTTCCGACAGTGATCAGCGCGTTGCCGACACCGGCACATGTCCTGCCCACAACGGAAAGGCTTTCACGGTCAGCCGGCGTATCCGTCACAGCCGGGATCATGGACCAGTACGGAATATCCATCATCGTATATGTAACACCCCAGAGAATGTAGATGACAGAGAAATAGACCATCAGGCCGGTTCCCTGCAGATTCGGGGCATTGAACAGCGCAAACAGGACAAAGGCGTTCAGGACAGTTCCGGAGAACAGCCAGGGTCTGAATTTACCCCAGCGTGATTTTGTCTTGGCTACCAGAACACCCATAAACGGATCATTTGCGGCATCAAACACACGCGCAAGCATCAGGATCAAACCGACAAATGTCGCGGATAAATGCAGGATGTCCTGATAGTAATACATGACATAGCTGGCCGATAAGGCATACACCATGTCTTTGCCGATGGCACCGAGACCGTAGGCAGCGGTCTGCTTTTTAGAAAACTTCATGATTGTTATCTGCTCCCTTCGATATTGAATCGGATCACTGCCGGTTCGAGTCCCTCACACCGCAGTGTAAGGACTGCTTCCCCGGTCTTTCCGAGTGTACGGATATAGGTTCCCGTCATACCGCCTTCGCATGTGACGATATGGGGGCCGACGATTTCCACAGGTCCTTTGCAGATGATCTCTACCGGAACCTGCGCGTAGCTTGCAATATTGCCCCAGGCATCCTCAATGCGGATGCGGACAGCTGCCATATCATATGTCTTTCCTTCCCGGAGTTCTGTATGACTGGCCTGTGCTTTCAGACTGAGCTGTGTATTCGGTGTTTTCGTAACGGATTTTACACATTTGCCGTCTTTTATAGCGTCAAATCTCCATTCCGTGGCGTCCCCGCCCCAGCTTCCGACGTATTTCCCGTAGAGTTCTACGCCTTCTTCATATTTCATTTTGTAGTGCAGCATGCACCAGGCAAGCTTGGCTTTGTATACTGCCGGCAGATCTGCCAGACCGTAGCTGGCTGCCGCATGCAGGCATTCATGGATCAGGTCTGCCTGCTTTTCAGGGAAATCCTCCTTAGTCCGGATCAGTTCTCCGATGAAATCATCAATGAGGACCGGTCCGTGTTTCAGTGCAGTAAATTCCTCTGAGCGGAAAGATGCGACATAATCGTTATTCTTGTACAGCCGTACTTCATCCGCGTTCGTAAATGCGTATACGGCATCGATATGTCCGCCGGCATAATCACCGATATCCATCGGCGAACCGACTTCCAGAACAGGCACGTCATCATTCTGGCTCGCGTATACGGATGCGGCAAGCTTCGGATTCCGGAAGGAATCCATCACCCCGTGATAGCAGATCCTGTCACCTGATCCGAAATCCTTGTGGGTGGCATAATCGAACATGCACCACTGTATCGCACCGATATGATCACCATCCTGCTTTGCGTCATTCAGGACTCTGGCATGCCGGAGGGCGTGTTCCTGCCGCTTTGACCATGGATCCCAGGACTTCGTCGGGAACATATGTCCGTTCGCCTCAGTGATCAGCAGCGGCTTGCCGGTTTCCTTCATGACATCCTTTTTCTTTTTGACACCCGGGTTCTTTCCCGAGTGGGAGAAATCGTTGTAACTGTATATATCTTCTTTCAGGCTGCTTTTTTCCAGATAGCGCACACCGGAAGTCGGACGTGTGGGATCCAGACGGTGCGCAACTTCATTTGTCATCTGATAGAAAGCATCATCGTCTGTTGATTCATTGATCCGTACGCCCCAGATCACGATGGAAGGATGGTTCCTGTATTCCAGGATCATTTCCTTCGTGTTTTCCACTGCCTGCCGTTTCCATTCATAATCACCGATATGCTGCCAGCCCGGGATCTCCGTGAATACCAGGAGTCCGAGCCTGTCGCATGCTTCAATGAAGGCATGGCTCTGCGGATAATGGGAAGTACGCACAGTGTTGACATGCAGTTCTTCCTTCAGGATACGGGCATCTTCAGCCTGCAGGGCATCCGGTACGGCATAGCCGACATAAGGCCAGGACTGATGCCGGTTCAGACCGGTGATGAAATACGGTTCACCATTGAGCAGGAACTTGTCGCCTTTCACTTCCGCGGTTCGGAATCCGACCTTGTATTCCTGCGTATCCGCCGGCTGCCCGTTCTTCAGGATCTCCACTGTGCAGTCATACAGATGCGGGTGTTCCGGGCTCCATGGCTGCGCATCAAGATCTTCGATCCTGTATGTACCGGAAGTCACCGGATATTCCTCCGTGACGCATATATCTCCGCCTTTCAGAGTGATCCGGACAGTTTCATTCATCAGAGGACCGTCACACTTCACATCCGCGCAGAGAGTATGCAGATCAGGCGTATACAGGAAAACATCTTTCAGGTATACATCATTCCGGATGTCCAGATACACATCCCGGTATATACCTCCGTATGTCAGATAATCCACTACAAATCCGAACGGCGGAATTTCAGGGTTTTCCGTTGTATCCAGTTTTACCGTAATGATATTATCCGCGCCATACCGGACCAGCTTTGTCACTTCACAGCGGAATCCGGTATATCCGTTTCTGTGTTCCATGATCTCCGTGCCGTTCCAGTAAACAACTGCGATATGCGCACACCCGTCAAAGCAGAGAAAGATCCTTTTTCCTTTCTCTTCTTCCCGGATCTTTACGGTTTTCTGATAGCCTGATATCCCCTGATAATCCTGCGGATCGATGTAGTGCAGGGGCACTTCCTTAACGGTATGCGGTATCCTGACGGAAACACCTCCGTCAAAACCATTTGCCATATCATCGTTCCATACTGCCTCAAACTGCCAGCCGTCGTTGATATACTGTCTCATGCTTCAATTCCTTTCATTATGATCGTCATCATTTCTTCCAGCGCCGTTTCATACGGGATCTTTTCTTCTTTCAGAATTCCGCCTGAAAGAAATGATTCAATACTTGCGGTAACCATGACCCGCAGAACAGGAACGCTGATATTCCGGAAAATACCTGATTCCTGCCCTTCCCGGATGATCCGGATGACAGGATCCCAGTCATTTTCCAGATGTTTTTTCAGCTGTTCCGCAGCCAGTGGGTATTTCTCCTTCAGACCTTCCAGCTGCCTGAAATCCAGTACGGTGTATTCTTCCGGGAGCGCGATCATAACACGCTTCAGTTTCTCCGACAGAGGAAGATCACTGCCGGTGATCTTCTGCTTTTCTTTCTGGATCTCGGAAAAACCCTTCTCCAGCATTGCCAGAAGAAGGTCTTCCTTCGAATCAAATTCATGGTAAATTGTCTTCTTTGCAATATGCATCTCACCGGCAATATCCTGCATGGTGAATTTCAGTCCGCTGTCTGCGAACAATGCGATTGCAGTCTGGATAATTCTGTCTTTCAGTTCCATTGGAAACCCGATATCTTTCTTCGGTTTCCATTCTATCATCACGAAAGCGCTTACGCAATAAAAAGTGATAAAATAGTCCCATGAAATACAATATGCATAACGGACAGATCGATATGATCATCGACCGGCATCTGGACGGGAAAAAACTGAATGATTTTCTGCAGGAATATGTGGTTCCGGAAAAGACTGCGAACCGGTATCTGCGCAGCGGCCGCTTCCTGATCAATTCCCTTCCCTGCACGGATCTCAGTGCTCCCCTGAAAGCAGGTGACATCCTTACGATCCTCTTCGAACCGGAGGAGATCGACTGGATGCCTGCGCAGGAAGAAGCATCCGTGATCTATGAAGATGCTTTTGTATACATTGTCCATAAGCCCCCAGGCATCATCATCCACAGTGATAAGGATGACACGGACTGTCTGAATGCCATGGCAGCCGCATATCAGGAAAGACGCGGGATCCATGCGCCGGTACGGCCCCTGCACCGTCTTGACCGTGAGACTGAAGGACTGGTGATCTATTCCAAAGTACCCTTTTTCCAGCCATGGCTCGACAGGCAGCTGAAAGAAAAAAAGATCCGGAGATCCTATTATGCGCTGTGCCGCGGCAAATGCACTGC
>CACZPD010000004.1 GCA_902782955.1 uncultured Erysipelotrichaceae bacterium | reverse complement strand
GTACGAAAAAGAACACGGACGGATCATCTGGGTGCTCGGGCCGGCCTGTTCCTTTGATGAAACCGCCAGAAAGTCCATGCAGGCATTAGCCGATAACGGCTATGTTCATGCTCTGCTCGCCGGCAATGCCCTGGCCACACACGATCTGGAAGCTGCCTATTTCCAGACAGCCCTCGGTCAGAACATCCGCACACAGGAATCGGTGCATAACGGCCATTACCATCATCTCGACGTTATAAACAAAGTACGTGAAGCCGGGTCCATTTCTGCTTTTATTGAGAAGAATGACATTCAGAACGGGATCATGTACGGTCTTGTGAAAAATCATATCCCGTTTGTACTTGCCGGCTCCATCCGCGATGACGGCCCCCTGCCGGAAGTGATCGGGAATGTATACAAAGCACAGACTGCCATGCGGGAAGAGATCTCAAAAGCCACGACCGTTATCGCGCTGGCCACACAGCTGCATACGATCGCAACCGGCAATATGACGCCTGCCTTCCGTGTACAGGACGGAATCATCCGCCCGGTCTATTTCTACACAATCGATATTTCCGAATTCGCCGGCGGGAAGCTCCGTGACCGCGGAAGCCTGTATTCCGTCAATCTTGTCACAAACGTGCAGGACTTTCTGTCCCGCATAGCTTATAAAACAGGTTCCCTGTAAAAAAATATCGGTATGCAATATTCTGCATATCGATATTTTTGATTTCCTCTACCATACAGATGTATCCGGTAACGGAAAAGAAAGGAGGAAACCAGGTGAAACCGCACGCAGTGACGGAAGAAACAGGCATCAACGCTGTCCTGCTTTCTCCGGAACAGCTGTACAGAAAACTCGCATCCGGCTTTGACAGACTGATCCTGCCGGCCGGAAATGACAGGAAGGACACACCGCTTCCTGTCATCCGCTGAAACCCGAAACGAGAAAGATACTTCCCTCCCCTTTGTTCTTTCTCCGGAAGGTACACCATCTGAAAAAAGATGCCTCAAAGGCATCTTTTTCATCCGATCCAGCCGAGGGAATATACGATCGTTCCCAAAGTTACGGCTAAAAATGATATCGTTCCGGGATTCAGATATGTCTTCCGGATCTCTTTCCTTCCGAATATACGTTCACCGGTAAAGTATGCGCGTCTCTTTTCCGTAAAGAACGCTGCCAGCCCCGTTCCGTACATGAAGATCAATAATACGATCCAGCACAGCGGAAGCAGGACATTCGGTGAAAGCAGGATCTTCAGGATGACCTTGTCACTGAACATCCCGAAACCCTGCAAAGCATGAGCCAGTTTTGTCATCATATACGGTGCCACGATACCGCCCATGAAATTCACGAACATATGCACATATACGGTATACCTAAGTCTGCCTGTCCTGACATAAACATAACCAAGCAGGATACCCAGCAATGCGGCGTATATTGCCTGTGCGAGGTTCCCGTGGAACAGGCCGAAGGCGATCGCTGAAGTGATGACAGCAGCTGCTTCCCCGTATTTCTTCAGTCTGGTGATCAGTACTTTCCGGAAAATGAACTCTTCGATGAGCGGAGCCAGTATTACCATGAACAGAAGCCGCAGCCATACCGACTGATCCATGACCAGTTCCGCCAGCGCTGACGACGCATTTCTTTTTGTCAGCACCATATTCAGCAGCACTGCCACAAAATTGCCGGTATACATCAGGAACAGTGCCATGCACGGCAGCAGGAACCAGAATTTCCGCTTCATGGTTTTCTGCGTCAGTTTGACCGACGGAACCTTTTTCAGCATCAATAATCCCAGCGGTACAGCCACCAGATACAGCGGTGCGAAAGACAGGACCCAGGTCATCCAGGGAATATCCTGCCAGTCCGGCATGACGCGGTTCAGGACCTGGATCAGGCCGAGCTGACCGAAAATCGTGATCAGTGCCATAACAGCCAGTGAAATACCGATCCACGATATTTCCTTCACTGCCCTGCGGGCCTGTGTCTCATCCAGTTTCAGTTTCCGGATCACCGGTCTGCCGCCGACCGGGTCAGCTGATGCCCCGGCAAGCGTAAAGAAGATGGCGGAAAGGAACAGGTTCACGAGACCGCACAGCCAGGCTGCCGCGTACGGCCAGTCAAAGGCAAAGCCGACAGCCAGAATCGCAATATCCGGCAGAAGACCGAAATAGATAAACAGGATCTGGATCACGTTTTTGATCTGCGTCCCGATCGAATCCGGAATGGACAGATTAATGAATGTATTGACACATGTTGCATAGCAGTCGACAGAAATGATCAGCGGCAGATACGCAAGTGCGCCAAACAGATCCGCTCCCATGATCAATGCGCCGACGATGACTGCCGGCAGTGTATCCAGCAGGCAGTTTGCTGTTCCCCCGAGCATCGAGTAGAACAGTTTCTTCCATGTATTCTCCGGCACCAGCAGGAATGAATCCATTTTCGGATCCCGGTTCATCGGATTGCCCAGTGAACGGAAGAATACGATCACGCAGAACATCAATGCCAGCGGCATAAACGTTTTTGTTTCAACAACCAGTTTCAGAAACAAGGCACCGGCCACACCGAAGAACAGATCCGTTAACATGGTCTTGGTGAAAATACCGAATTTCGCAAAACGGAATCTCGTATGCATCGTCTTGTAGAAATACACATTGGCGCCGTATCCCCTGTCCAGACTTTCCCGTTTTGTTTTATCACTGAACTTTTTCGTCCGTATTCCGAACAGGCCGTTACGGTTCTCCTGC
>CACZPD010000003.1 GCA_902782955.1 uncultured Erysipelotrichaceae bacterium | reverse complement strand
GGAGACGTAGCGAAGTGGCTAAACGCGGCAGACTGTAAATCTGCTCCCTCTGGGTTCGGTGGTTCGAAACCACCCGTCTCCACCATTTGTTAAAGAAATGGATTAGGGAGATGCCAATGGGCAGATGGTACCTTGGGGTATAGCCAAGCGGTAAGGCACCAGACTTTGACTCTGGCATTTCGCTGGTTCGAATCCAGCTACCCCAGCCATTTTTTTACAAAAAAGTGACTCGGTAGCTCAGGTGGTAGAGCAACTGACTTTTAATCAGTGGGTCGAGAGTTCGAGTCTCTTCCGAGTCACCATCTTATTGATATTATGCGAGTGTAGTTCAATGGTAGAACGTCAGCCTTCCAAGCTGAATACGGGAGTCCGATTCTCCTCACTCGCTTTTTGTGTGCTTAAAGTCCGTTGATTATAAGCTTGGCATTATGCTACAATTTACTATGACCGCGTAAGCAGAACTGGACTTATATATGACTGTATTCGGAGAAAAAGAAAAGGATAAGAAAAAGTACCGCAAAAGAATTCTTCTGCTGGAATTTTTAGATGCAATCAGCATCGTTTTTGCCTCGTTTATCGGTGTCTGGACCAGATATGATTTTTCACTGCGCTCTGTCCCGATCTACTATGTCAATGCGTTATACCGTTTTATCCCGATTATTATTATCAGCACATATATCGTCTATTATTTCACGAGACTGTATAAGAGTCTCTGGCGGTTCGCCAGCATTACGGAAGCCTACCGCATTGCGATCGCCTATGTGATCCTCGGTGTCGTGTATCTTCTGACGATGCTGATACCAAGCGCGAGACTTCCGATCAGTTCATTGTTTATTACCTATCTGCTTGCCCTGATGTTCTGCTTTATCCTCCGTTTCGGCTACCGTATTATCGGATTCATTGACCGCAAGCGGACGAAGTCGGAAGTGATCCAGGAGAATGTTCTGATCATCGGCGCCGGACAGGCTGCACGTGAGATCATTACAGATATCAATATGGGTGCCCACAGGGAATACAAGATCTGCGGCATCGTGGATGACGCGACGATCAAATGGGGAAGATATCTGGACGGCATCTGCGTATTCGGCGGCAGGGAAATGATCCCTGAACTCGTACAGAACCTGCAGATCGAAAGGATCATCTTCGCGATCACGAACATCGATCCGAAGGACAGGGCCGAGATCCTGAATATATGCAAGGATACCGGTGCGAAGCTCCAGATGGTTCCTGAGCTTTACCAGCTCTACAGCGGCCATGTATCTGTTTCCAAATTAAAAGATGTTGAAATTGAAGATCTTCTGGGCAGGGATGAGATTCGTGTTAACAATGAAGAGATCTTTGAATCACTGAGCGGCAAGACTGTTCTCGTTACAGGTGCCGGCGGATCGATCGGATCTGAGCTCTCCCGCCAGATCGCGGCATCCGCGCCGAAAAAACTGATCCTGTTCGATATCTATGAAAATACGACTTACGATATCCAGATGGAACTGGAACGGAAATATCCGGAACTGAATCTGGAAGTCCTGATCGGCGATGTTTCCGACCGGGCCAGAGTGATTAACCTCTTTGCGAAGCATAAGATCGATGTGATCTACCACGCGGCTGCGCACAAGCATGTGCCGCTGATGGAAAGCAGCCCGAACGAGGCGATCAAAAACAATGTATTCGGAACATATACCATGGCGGAACAGGCAGCGCTTGCCGGTGTCAGCCGTTTCCTGCTGATCTCAACAGACAAGGCAGTCAATCCGACGAATATCATGGGTGCTTCCAAGCGTCTGTGTGAAATGGTGATCCAGATGATGAGCCGTACCTATCCCGACACTGTATTCATGGCAGTGCGGTTCGGAAATGTACTGGGATCCAACGGATCGGTAATCCCGCTGTTCAAGAAACAGATCGCGGAAGGCGGTCCGGTCACAGTTACGCATAAGGATATCATCCGTTACTTCATGACTATACCGGAAGCTGTTTCCCTGGTCCTGCAGGCATCCCATTATGCAAAAGGCGGCGAGATCTTCGTACTGGATATGGGAAAACCGGTGCGGATCGATGATATGGCACGCAACCTGATCCGGCTTTCCGGCTATAAACCGGATATCGACATCAAGATCGTCTATACCGGACTCAGACCCGGCGAGAAGCTGTATGAAGAACTCCTGATGGATGAAGAAGGAATGACCAAGACAGAAAACGAACTGATTTATATCGGTCATCCGATCGAAATGAATGATGAAGAGTTCCGGAAACAGCTGGCAGAACTGAAAGAAAAAGCATATGCCAACGACGACCATATCGAAGAACTCGTAATGAAGATCGTCCCGACATATCACAAGGAAGTCATTAAAGAATCATAAAAAGAACCAGATCGATCTGGTTCTTTTAGTATCCGATGGTGCGGTCAACGACGTGTTCCAGCGGTTCCCCGTTCATGTAATGCGCGAGGTTAGTCCGGAAGATATCCAGGACAAGATCAAGCGTCACTTCCGCGTTGAATCTTCCGGAAATATGAGGCGTGATATAAACATGCTTTGTATTCCAGAGGGCGTGATTCTTCGGCAGAGGTTCCGGATCGGTAACGTCCAGGCAGACACCCGCAAGATGTTCATCCTTCATGACCTTCACGAGATCATTTGTGACGATTGCGGATCCGCGGCCGACATTGACCAGGATGCTGCCCGGCTTCATCAGACGCAGTCTTCTTTCATCGAACATATGGATCGTTTCCTCTGTTTCCGGCAGGGAAAGGGTAACGATGTCCGCTTCCGGCAGAAGGGAATCAATATCCTTCATCGTATACAGGGCGCTGACATAGTCCGGTTTGTCATGCACGTTTCTCCTGATCCCGATGACTTCCGCGCCGAGAGCATGCATTTTCCGGGCAACATTCGAACCGATATCGCCCATACCGACGCACAGTACTTTTGAAGTGGTAATGGTATGCACGGATCCGAGATTGATCCATTCATGTTCTTTCTGCAGATCCAGATAGCGCGCAAGGTTTTTCTGCACCATGAGCACGCAGGCCAGGATATGCTCGGAAATAGCTGTTCCGTAGGCGCCTGACGCGTTTGTCAGCTGAACAGCCGCATCCAGGCTTTTATATGTATTCGCACCGGCTGAATTGAGCTGGATCCATTTCAGATTCCTGCATTTTGCGATCTGTTCAAAGGAGGGGTTGCCGAAGATGATTTCGGCGTCTTCCAGCATTTCATCCGTGATCGTATTCCTGTCACAGAATATCATTTCTGTGCCTGCGATATGTTCAAACTGCTGTTTCTTTTCTTCCGGTATCTGTGTATAAAATAAGATTTTCATAAGCGTCTCCCAGACAATCATAACGTATTTTTATAACTTGTAGTAAAATAATGAAAAAGGGTGGTAGAAGTTTATGCTGAAACAAATCAAATGGAGTTCCCTGCTGTTTGCGATAGGCTATATCGCAGCCGGCGCTTTACTGATCATCTATCCGACACCCAGCAGTGACCTGATTGCCTATGTGGTCGGAATTGCCGCTATCGTCTTCGGTATTGTCAACCTGACAACATATTTTCTTCTTGAACTGCGTGCCAGCCTGTTCCGCAATGAATTTATCATAGGCGTTATGGCGATCCTGTTCGGTCTCGTGATCCTGATCAAGCAGAACATGCTGAGGGACCTGATCCCGGTCGTGCTCGGACTTGTCATCGTTACGAGCGGCTGTCAGAAACTGCAGAACAGTGTGGTAGCCAGGCGGATCCGCTATGACCAGGCAACAGTCTATATGATCCTGTCCGCGATCGCGATCTTTTTCGGATTGCTGGTAATGTTCTATCTTGCAGGAAGACTGGGAAATAAAGACCTGTATTTCTGGATCGGCATCGGCCTGCTCTACTGCGGATTGAGTGATCTGTTTGTCACGGTGGTCCTGGCGAATAAATTCAACAAGTATCTTAAGGAATTTGAAAAGGGCATGCATCCGATCCCGGTGGAACCGGCACCGGAATCCGATAT
>CACZPD010000002.1 GCA_902782955.1 uncultured Erysipelotrichaceae bacterium | reverse complement strand
TATAAGCCAGGAGGCTTTTTTCATCATCTCTCCGCTAAAGCTTTCTTGGACCCCCGGACTATCCGGGGGTTTTAATGGCGTTGCCAAAGACCATCCTCTGCCGTAGGGAGGATGCCGGTCAATATACAAGTCTTGAAACGGTCAACCGGCCGGATTTACGTGTCATGGTCAATCCGGGCGGCACCAATGAACGGTTTGCCCGTGAAAATCTGCCGGATGTGAATTTATTGATCCATGATTTCAATCGGGAGATCCCGGGACTGATTGCGGCAGGCAAAGCAGATATTATGATCACAGAAGTCGCCGAAGCAGGCTATTATGCCGGAATGGATGGCCGTCTCGCTGCGCCGCTGATCGACGAACCGTTTACCCATGGGGAACAAGGTATCCTCATGCCCGAAGGATCGGAAGATCTTTTAGAGTATGTGAATGCATTTCTGCGGAAAGAAAAAGAATCCGGCAGGATCGATGCGCTGGCCGAGAAGTATTTTTCCGGGCATATGGAATAAGATCACACACCGGTATTTACAGATAACTAAGACAAAGATTTGCAATAACAGGCACAATGATCAATTCGGTTGTCTGTTTTTAATTTTGCATATCCTTCCGGCGTTTTCATTTGCATTATTCCGGTCTGCATCCGATGTTCCGAAAAGCCGTTATATTATTCCGCTATTTTACAATATATTATTCCGATAATATCCGTATTGTTCCGATAATATGGTAAAATAAAGTAACCGATCGGAGGTGAAGGCTTATGTATATGACAGTAAAAGAAGCAGCCGCGAAATGGGACATATCCGACAGAAGAATCAGAGTGCTTTGCTCTGAGGGCAAGATCCCCGGGGCGTATCAGGAAGGCCGGGGCTGGAAGATTCCGATCGATTCCGAAAAGCCTGCTGACGGCAGATTTAAATCCAAAGAAAGTATTCTTTCTCAAATTGACCGTAAGAAAGCAGAACTGGACAGCAGGAGACCGCTGACGAAAGGTGAACTGGAACGGCTGAATGAAGAATTTACGGTTGAATACACTTATAACTCCAACGCGATCGAGGGCAATACACTGACACTCAGGGAAACTGATCTTGTCCTCCGCGGACTGACGATCGACCAAAAACCTCTGAAGGATCATATGGAAGCTGTCGGCCACAAAGAAGCATTTGATTATGTGCGGGAACTTGTAAAGGAAAACGCTCCGCTGACGGAAAGCATCATCAAACAGATCCATTATCTTGTTCTTGCCGATAAGAAGGATGACCGCGGTATTTACAGAAGAATTCCGGTCCGCATCATGGGAGCTCACAATGAACCTGTTCAGCCCTATCTGATCACGCCGAGGATGGAACAGCTTCTGCAGAATTATTGCACAGATGAAGACCACATTGTGACAAAGCTGGCTCGTTTTCATATCGAATTTGAAAGTATCCATCCCTTTATCGATGGTAATGGAAGGACAGGCAGATTGCTTGTAAATCTGGAACTGATGAAAGCCGGCTACCCGCCCATCGACATCAAATTCACCGACAGGGCTGCATATTTTAATGCCTTCGATGCCTTTCATGTTAACCATGATCTTTCCGCGATGGAAAAACTGTTCGCCGGATATATTAACGCAAGACTTGATACCTATTTGAAGATCCTGCAGAAATGATATCCGCAGGACATTCAGACTGAGTATGTAACAAAACCGGTTAATCGGGAAAGTAACAACAATTCCTGATTTAAGAAAAGATTACTATAAGTTTTTAGAAACCAGGTGACTATGCGGATCAATGTACCTCTGATACGAAGCGCGATAGAAAAAGTGAAAAGCTATATGGAGTTGATGCCTCCGGAAAACCCTGTCCGTCCGTGGTCTGTTTTAAGATACAGCGCGGATGCCGCGATATGCAGGAAACTTTACGGCGCAACCATTCAGGATTATTTCGAGCTCCATTTCTATGAGAAAACACCTTGGGAAAGAAAGACCTATTTCACTTCGAAGCAGGCTCTGCATTTTATCAATCTCGTAAACGGACAGGATAACAACCGGAAGTTTTATGAAAAAGCCTCCATGTACCGTATTATGAGAAAATTCACGAAAAGAGATCTGCTGTTCTGCCCAGCGGAAGATTACCGGGAATTTGAAGACTATTTTTCGCGGCACAGAAAAGCATTTTATAAGCCCAACAACACTTACTGCGGAAACGGGATAGAACTATGGGACGCTGACAAAACGGATGTCAGGGAACTCTATGAAAGAGCATCGAAGCAGATTGCCGTCCTCGACGAACCGGTGGTCCAGCATCCGGATCTTGCGCGTCTGAATCCGGACAGCCTTAACACCGTAAAAATATATACCATGATGATCAAAAACGAATGCCGTTTTATCGCAGCCGAGCTCCGGATGGGCAGACGAGGATCATTTGTTGATAATCTGGAACGAGGCGGCCTCGCTGCCGGTCTGGATATCAGGACCGGCACAGTGATCGGTACAGCATATGACCTGCGGATGAAGCCATATCCTGTGCATCCGGATACCGGGGTTCAGATCACCGGTCTTGTACTTCCGAACTGGGCGGAAGTCCTTCGCTATACGGAAGAATGTGCCCGGGCCTGTCCCATTGCGTATGTCGAATGGGATTTCGCAGTACGGGAAAACGACTGTGTCCTGATCGAAGCGAATGCCAACGCAAGAAACACGGAAATCCAGATGGGAGAATTTCATGGCAGGAAAAAGCAGTTTGAGGAACTGGAAAAGCTGTATGTTCAAAGTATTTCATGAATGATCCGCAGAGAAGAATATCGAAAATATCATCCGTTCCAATACCGAGATAAAAACATTATCAGAGAGGAAATATGCAAAAATGAAAGACCTGATCAGTGTGATTGTTCCGGTATTCATGGTGGAACCGTACCTTGATGAATGTATCCGATCAATCGTTAACCAGACGTATAAAAATCTTGAGATCATATTGGTGGATGACGGTTCTCCGGACCAGTGTCCGCAGATCTGTGACAAATGGGCCGAAAAAGATCCGCGTATTATCGTGATCCACAAGGAAAACAGCGGTGTTTCCCGAGCCAGGAATACCGGCATCGGCAAAGCAAACGGCCGGTATATTGTTTTTGTCGACAGTGATGATTTTCTCGAGCCGGTATATATTGAATACCTTTACCGTGCTCTCTGTGATACAGGCGCTGATCTTTCCGAATGCCGATACACAAGAAGCCCCGTTCTTTCGGAAAATACATCAGCCCGGGCAGCGATGGCGCAGCCTGTCCTTCTGACTGCAGAAGAAGCCCTGTGGATCTGGAGCCACCCTGAGAAGCAGGAGTTTAACCTGGTTGTCTGGAATAAGATGTATCGCCGTGAACTGATCAAAGAAGTCAGCTTTGCGGAAGGTTACGGCGGCGGTGAGGATGTACTTTTTACATGTTTTGTTTTTGGGAAATGCGGGAAAATAGCCCGTATTGAAAATGAATTGTATCATTGGAGAAACACTCCCGGGAGCGCCTCGAAAAAATTCCCCGACAATACTCTGCAGTCAATAGAACTGCTCCTTGCTGCTTTGGAATATCTGAAACAGGAATATCCTTCTATCGCAGCGGAGACTAAAATCCAGATGTGTCATATCATGAACGCGTTCTTTTATGCGCTTCATTATGAAACTGCTCTCGAAAACGAAAAGGAAGTCAAAGAAAAAATGCTTTCTTTCCGAAGACGGATTCCTTTCACAGCGAAAGAATGGGTGCAGCGTCCTCTGAAAGACAAGATCATGGTTTTATGTTCCGGTCCTTCAACTGTTGGGTATTATATCCGGTTATGGCACTTTTGGCATAAGATCAGGTAATATCGTTATTGTCCTTTAACCTTTATCAAATCAATCATCGGAGTGAACAATATGGAAAAGAATACTTTGGATATCCTCTCTGAAGCCATATCGGATATCGGTTCCTGGCAGTGGTGGTATACAGCGAAGGATATGTTCCAGCTGGAATTCAGCGACGTAATGCTGTATGACGAGACCGGAGCAGAAAAAGATCCGCACACAAGCATGATCGCCCTGGGATTTGTCGGGAATGCGTTTGCCGTATTCCTGGACAACCTGGAGGAAGAAACCGGCAAAAAATGGTATGACCGGTTTTATGACGATGAAATACAGTACCTGCAGATCGAACCGTATGAATTCCGGTTTGATGATATTGATTATGCAGAAACCGTATTTGCCGGCTTCAAAAACAAAACATCGATGAAATCGTTTGAGAATACGGAGATCTTTTCTTCTGTGAAACATATACTTGCGGCAAAATGTGAAAATTACGGCTTCATTGCCGGCGGGGACGACCTGGTCGTTGTCGGAAAAAAAGGCACATACACAGAGGAAGAAATTGAAAATGCCTCAAAGCGCTGGTGGGCATACTGGCGCGATTACTGGCGGCTGCGGAACACAAAAGACGCCTATGAGAAAGACTGGGCCTGTGAGGTAACCATTCCCGTTGATCCCGGTCACCCGACGGGTAACTGGTATGAAGAACCGGATGACGGGAAATAATATTATTGATGAAAGGTGCTGATATGGATATTGATGCGAAGAATTATATCGACAGCCTGGATATAGAAAGCATTCCATGGAACAGGATGTTTACTGCTTATGGAACAGCAGAACAGTATCCGGAATTATTATCTGTGCTTGCGGAAACCACAGATATTGAAGAATGGAAGAAGACCTTTAACCGCTTATCGGACTTTGAGCATCAGAGCACCATGTTTCCCTCAGCCCCGTTTGCGCTGGTTTTCCTTATCAGGATACTGCGGAAGCTTCTTTCCGCGGGAACGGCGGATGAGATCGCGGAAAAACTGGTTGGTCAGTTCGTGTATTACGCTGATGTATGCAGTGATGCCGAAAATCTTGAACATGCGCAGCCATTAAGTTATTTTTCAGACCTTCTGAACGATGAGAATCTTTTGTCGGAAGATGATACCGAAGAAGACCTTGAAAGAATATATGCGGATCCTGAGGCAGTCCCGGATGAATTGTTTTACAGCTTTTATTACTATGCCCGGATCGTATTGTCACAGGTTCCCGATATCCT
>CACZPD010000001.1 GCA_902782955.1 uncultured Erysipelotrichaceae bacterium | reverse complement strand
GTCAACACGCTTGTTGGAACGCGGGGAGAGGAACTGGCCGCCCATGTAGCCGTGGGAAGCGTGGATCTCGACACCGTCGAATCCTGCCTTCTTCATTCTGACGGCAGCGTCTACATAGTGCTGGATCAGTTCGTAGACTTCTTCTGTTGTGAATTCTTTCGGTGTTTCACGGTTTGTCGGGCATGGTACGGCAGACGGTGCGACGACCTTTCCGGATAATACGGAAACAGTTTCACGTCCTGCATGGTGCAGCTGGACGATGGTCTTTGCGCCGTGTTCGTGAATGACGGAAGCGAGCTTTGTCATGCCGGGGATGCATTCGTCTGTCCATCCTGCAGGCTCGCAGGGCATACCTACGCCGGAAGGTTCAACTGCTGTGATCTCGATAATGATCAGGCCGAAACCGCCGGCAGCACGTGCTCCGTAATAGTCGAGAGTCGGCTGGTAAACGAAACCTTTCTGATCGAATACACCGGAATCCATTGCCGGTACGATCAGTCTGTTCTTGATGTCAACACTGCCGATCCTGTACGGGGAAAATGTTTTGTTGAAGCGCATAATTGTGTCCTCCTTAATGCTTAAGCGCATGATGAAAGGGATTTCTGATTGGATTATATTGTCCGGAAATCCTGGCTCATCTCTCTGATTTCAATATATCAGCAGTAAAAGTCCCCTTACAATTGACAAAGAAAAAACAATGTGAGATAAGGTACACAGGGAAACAAAGTGTCATTTAAGGAAGTTTTATAATGAAAGCAACAGATCTGCGGTACATCAAGACAGAAGAACTGATCATTGATGCGTTTATGTTTTTTGCGGCGCAGTATGGTATGGAGGATATCCACATCAAGGATATCTGCAATAAGGCCCGCATCTCCAGGAATGCCTTTTACGGGCATTATGAAAACAAGTATCAGGTACTGGATACGGTATTCCGGATCACCCGGAACAAGATGCTGGACCGGTACACACGGGATATCGCCCGGAATCTGGCGCGGAACTCCATGAAGGATGTCTCCCGGTGGTGTGTCAGGGCTGTCCATGACAATGAAACGGAACTGCGCATCCTTGCCCGCTGTTCAAAGAAGTATTTCCGGGAACTGATCCGGGAGGTGTTCATCAGCGGCACCCTGCGCTCTATATATGACCATACCGAGGAGATCCGTAAGGATACGCGTCTGCGGATGATCGAGGCATATATTTCCGACGGGCTTACCAGCATGATCCTTGTCTGGCTGGAACATCCCGATGAGATCACGGAAGAACAGTTTGCGGACAGTCTGTATGAGATCTCGCATGACGCCGTGGAATATTTCTACCAGAAGCTGGATGCCAGCAAGATCGTATCCAGAAAAACATCGCTGAACGAAAAGTAATGCAGAGCATTCACAGGCATTTCCCGGGAAAAGAAAAAAGCCCGGGAAGGGCTCATACTGTGAATGCTTTTGCGTTCCAGAGTTTTTCGAGATAGCGTCCCATGCCGTCTTCGGTGCAGGGGTAGTCCGTGATATCGTCCGCGTTTGCCTTGGTCAGGTCGCTGCCGTTGAGCAGGCATACGCCCCAGCCGGCTTCCTTCACCAGGTCCTTGTCGTTGTCCATGTCGCCGAATGCCATGATCTCGGATACCGGGATGCGGTTTCTTTCCGAGAATTTCTTCAGGGCAAGGCCTTTGTTTACACGGGGATCCATGAATTCGATGATCCCGGGACTGGTATGTACGGCAATATATTTGTCGGAAGGATGTTCATTGGCATAAGCCAGGATCCTTTTTTCTTCCCCTAAAGGCACGCGGTACAGGATATTGAAATTCGGTTTGATGCACAGACGGTAGGCGTCACCGTCGGTCACGACGACATTGATCTTGTTACGGGACATGGATGCTTTTACCATCTCGTCCAGATACATGGAGACCATGTAATCCTCTTCGTAGATGAAGGCGTTCTGTTTCAGCGGCGCCATCATGTCCAGGATCTCTTTCATCGTATCTGTGCTGAGCAGGCAGTATTCTTCATATTCATCGTGGAACCTGTCCCACAGCTGGCCGCCGTTCATGCCGATCATGACATCGAAATCAAAGGACAGCTTCCAGGCATCTTTGCGGGCAAACATCTGGTGGGTGATCTTCCTTCCTGTTGCGAGGCCGAACAGCACGCCTTTCTCATGGAGGAAGGTGATCATTTCCTTTGTTTTGGGCATGATCTGTTCGCCTTTGTTTACCAGGGTGCCGTCGATATCGGCCAGGATCACGCTGATTTTGCCGAGGTTTATATTTTCTTTCTTCATACTGTATTCATGATACTTATTTCAGCGGGTATTCGCAACGGTAATCCGTCTGACGTACAGGAAAAGCAGGATATGATATGACAAACAACAGATATGCTTTACAATATTGATCGGAGGGAAACACATTATGAAAAAGAAGACAGGTTTATATGTAGCGGTATTGCTGGGGCTGTCAGTTCTGACCGCATGTTCCGGATCAGGCGCGGCAGAAACGGAAGAAGTTCCGGAAACAGTCCTGATCCAGGTGAATGTTGACGGACTTGGTGCAGTCGCTGTAACAACAGACGGGACAGATCCTGAGATCGACCCGGAATATCCATTTTCTTCACATATCGAAAGAGTAAACAAAGGCACACAGATCAGCGCGAAAGGTGAAACAACAGAAGACGGCTGGCAGTTTGTCCGCTGGATGAAAAACGGGGAATACTTCTCATCGGATGAGACGATGAAGGATACACCTGAAGCGGATACGGAATATGTCGCTGTATTCATGATGAACACCGGATATGAAGGGGAAGCCGTGACGGATATCAAGGATGTAAAGACGATCGGGGATGTACTGGCACTGCCCACATATGGCTACAGCAGCGGTATGAATAAATATGTCCATTCATTTGAGCTGGATAATATCCTTTATCAGGCAATCGCGGAGATTGATGACGATACCCAGGAGAAGCTTTTTGATCTGGACATGGATGATCCGGATTATGACAGGAAACAGAATGAGATGGTCGCTCCGCTGCCGGTCACAGAGATCATCAATATTACCGAACAGATCCCTGCCCAGGAAGATCTGGACGGATACGCCGGAAAGACCTTCGGGGAACTCTTTGATGAAGGCTGGTCCTGTATGGGCTGGAACGGGGAGGATAAAATCGTATATCTTGAACATACCTATTTCAGCTATGAAGCAGGATTTGATGCACCGGAGAACATGGACGACTTCGATGAAGAAAAGCTGGCAAAACTGACGGTCAAGTCCATGACGTATACCGGCATCGGCGACGCGTCCTGGATGGAAATGGAATAAATCAGACACAAGGACACCTTCCGTCATACAGGACGGGAGGTGTTTTTCTTATTGCCCGGCGGTCATCAGGAAGTACGGCTGTACTTGGATGTGATACGATAAACGGCAGGAGAGAGCATGACGGAAACAGCGCAGAACAGGAATATTGCCATTTTTGAACAGATGCCGGTACCGAAGGCTGTAAGGACGATGGCAGTCCCGACGATCATGGGACAGCTGATCATCCTGCTGTACAGCATTGCGGATACGTTTTTTGTCGGGCGTACGAACAATCCTCTGATGGTGGCAGGGGCTTCCCTGGTGCTGCCGGTGTTTTATATCTGTACATCACTGGCTGGTATTTCCGGTGTCGGCGGCGGGGCGCAGGTATCCCGGCTGCTGGGGGAAAAGAATACCGAAGGAGCACGCAGGGTAAGCAGTTTTTCGTTGTGGTTTGCCTTGCTGACAGGGCTGCTGTTTTCGCTCGTTGTCCTGCTGTTCATGGATCCGCTGATGCGTCTGCTCGGGGCAAAGGCGGACGTACTGGCCTATACGAAGGCATATGCGATGTGCGTGATCGTCTTCGGCGGCATTCCGACGGTCATGGCCAATGTGATGTCAAACCTGCTCAGAAGTACGGGAGAATCCCGGAAAGCGGGTTTCGGCATCATGCTGGGAGGTGTGATCAACATCGCCCTGGATCCTTTATTCATGTTTGTCTTGTTTCCGAAGGGAATGGAGATCGTCGGTGCCGGTGCGGCAACCTG